>JACDGI010000221.1 GCA_013821665.1 Anaerolineae bacterium | reverse complement strand
GTTGAAGTGGTCGAGGAAGCTCATCATCAAGCACGCTCCGAAGCCCTCGAACATATCTCATTTGATGTGAGAGCTGGTCAATTAACGGCTCTGGTTGGGCCAAGTGGTGCTGGTAAAACCACCCTCACCTACTTGATTCCACGCCTTTATGATCCGGTTTCGGGTCGCGTGATGTTAGATGGTCATGATTTGAAAGACCTAAAGATCGACTCACTAATGGCGCAGATCGGTATGGTCACGCAGGAAACGCATTTGTTCCACGATACCATCCGTACTAATTTGTTGTACGCCAAACTGGATGCCACCCAGAGTGAAATTGAATCGGCAGCACGGGCAGCTAATATCCACGATTTTGTAGCGGGCTTGCCTGACGGTTACGATACGATTGTCGGCGAGCGTGGCTACCGGCTGAGTGGCGGTGAGAAACAGCGTATTGCACTGGCGCGTGTGATCCTCAAAGATCCACGTATTCTGGTGTTGGATGAGGCCACCAGCCACCTTGACAGCGAATCGGAAGCCTTGATTCAGGATGCACTCAAACGCGTGATGGCCGGACGTACCAGCATCGTAATCGCTCATCGACTGAGTACCATTTTGGCAGCGGACCAAATTCTGGTCATGGATCGCGGACGGGTTGTGGAACACGGAACGCACTCCTCCCTGCTGGCTGAAGGTGGCTTGTACGCCCACCTCTATGAGACCCAATTCAAAGGTGAACACGAGCGCGAGACCGAAGCAGCCGAATAATTCACCATCACACACATACATGTGGAAAGTCTCGATTTTCCACATGACAAGGAAACACCATGTCTGGCTATCGCACTCATATGCTCATCGGCGCAGTCGGTGGATTGGGCGCTTACCGCATCGCAGAATTTATTGATCCATCAATGGTCACTTTCCGCCTGACAATCGGCAACAGCGCCTTCGTTGTACCCTCACTGGTGGTGGGCTTAGCCAGCGCGGTCGTCAGCATGTATATGGCACTCTGGCCGGACATTGATGAGCGTGGCAGTTATGTTTCCAACCGTGCGCCGCGTTATATGTGGCTGTGGGCGGCATTGCTGGCCTTGTGCTTCGCGGTTTCCATCACCCAATCCATAGGACTGATTCTATTGATCGTCGCAGTCGGAGCCATTGCCGGACGCATCGGCGTAGGCTTGTTTTTGTACATCCTACGAATTGCATCCGGCGGACACCGTCACCTCACTCATTCGTTGGTTTTGGCAATGGTGCTGTTCGTCGCCTCAGCGGTGCTATTTTTTGGCGGTGCCATACCACTTGCCTTGCCAGCATTTGCCTTGGCTTGGGGACAAATCATGCATCTGATCGGTGATGTCGTGACTCCCGGTGGTGTGCCCCTCTTTTATCCCATCTCCTCCCGTGACATCCACCTCTTCCCCTACTACATTTCAAGACACGGTGAGCTTTTGATTGGCTTTCTTTCATTCCTCGCCGGAATATTCTTTTTGTGGGCGTAACGTGACCAACAGAAGCCTAAATTTCATGTCAAACCATTTCCAAACGCTTCACCAACTTTCTTAACCCTTTTCCTCCCTCAAAATGGTTAGCAAACTGACCTCGAAAGAGTGACCAAAATGTAACCCATTCGCTCTCGTTTTCGCTTAAAATGAGTCGTATCAGACAGCCTCTATCTCGTGGAAGCTTCATGCAAAACACACTCTGCGTTTTCTCTGTGTCCTCTGTGCCTCGGTGGTTCAACTGTATGAGTATTTTCTCTGCTATCTCTGCGGTTAATAACGCTCTGCATTGATCTTGGCGTTCTTGGCGACTTGGCGGTTCACTTGCATTTTCGGCGGATCACTCCCGTACATCCGCTGAGATGGCATCCCCAAAAATGCAGCGGCGGATTTAGCCGAGCCAACCGCTGCACTGGCGGCAGCAGCCGAGCGTCCCGCCGTGCAAAAATGCCAATTCGGCGGATCGCTCTCCTGCATCCGTCTGCCATTTCGGCGGAAGTTGTGCAAAATTGGCAGTAATAGTGCCATAAAAATACTTAACGCCTCGCCCTCCTGCGCCTATAATGATTCAACCAATAAGATAACCGTTATCGAAAGAGATCAAGATTATGAACGTTACTGAAGTCATCGCGACTCGTCATGCCGTCCGACAATTCTCCGATAAGCCAGTACCCGAAGATGTGATGCTGGCTATTCTGGATGCCGGTCGCCGTTCACAAAGCAGCAAAAATACCCAGCCGTGGCAATTTATCGTAGTGACGGATCGCACCTTGCTGGAAGCCATGTCCAAAATGGGCAATTTCGCACAGCATCTAGCAGGTGCCAATTTCGCTGTGCTGCTGGTCGGCTTGCAAGACAATACATGGAACAATTTTGACCTCGGCCAAGCCGCCGCTTTCCTGCAATTAGCCGCCTCTGATTTAGGTGTTGGCTCCTGCATCGCCGCCATTTACACGCCCGATGAGGTCAAAAAGCTCTTGGACATTCCCGAAGACCGCACCGCTTACTGTGCAATTTCATTTGGTTATCCCGCCGCCGATTTCAAGCCCGTTCAAATGGGTGGCCGCAAACCAGTTGATGAAGTCGCCTATTGGAATAAATGGGAAGGCAAGCGGGGTTAATCTTTTCTTGACCAATGCTATTTGGACAGCAGCCTGTCACCCCTGATATTGGGGGATATTCATTAAGACAGGTCTCGTTGTTAAATTAAGACAACAACCTGTTCTTAAGATGAAAGTTAACCCCGTGTTTAAACACTTGCTGCGCCTAAGTTTGATCGGCATGTTATTCACCATCTATGCAGTGTTGAGCATGGGACAAACCACGTCGACGCTGGCGCAGGACACGGCCCCTTTATATCGGGTTGAACAGAACGGCAAATGGGGCTTTATCGACACGACAGGTCATGTGGTCATTGCCCCTCAATTTGAGAGCACTTATGGCTTCAGTCATACCAATATTGCCCCGGTTAAAATCAAAGGCCAATGGGGCTTTATCGACCGAACTGGCCGTGTGATCATACCACCGATTTTTAAAGACATTCCTACTTCGGTGCTGGATAGGCTGCCTTCAGTGGAAGACGGTCTGATTTTCTATCAGGATGCAGACACCCATCTTTTAACCGTACTTGCGCCGCCGAACGGTAAATATGTACTCGGTCAATATGATGCCGTGAATCATGTTAAAAACGCCCAACTTTTCGCCGTCGAACGCGATCAAAAATGGGGTTTTGTCGATGAAACGGGCAAGGTGCTGGTGGATGTGAAATACGATTCTGCTTATAGCTTAGGTGGATTGTTGGTGGTCACACAGAACAAACTCTCTGGCTTTATTGACGAGGCAGGCAAAAGCATCACGGCCATTCAGTATCAGGCGCTTCATGGTTTCAGTGAGGGCTTCGCAGCTGTCAAGCTCGACAGCAGGTGGGGTTATATTGACCGAGCCGGCACGATGGTCATCCCTCCAACATACGTTTCAGACCGATCATTTAGCGGGGGGTTGGCGGCAGTTAAGATCAACGATAAATGGGGTTTCATTGATCCAACAGGCAAAATTGTTAGTCAACCTACCTTTGACAAGGTTTCAGATTATCGGGATGGCGCTGCATGGGTACTGGTGCAAGGCAAATGGGGCATGATTGATGCGCAAGGTAAGATCATTATTGAACCTAAATTTGATGGTGTTTTCCCTGCTGATGACAATCTGGATTTTGAATACGGCTACAGCACCATCCCCTACCCATTCTCTGAAGATGCCGCTCCTGTTCGCTTCGGACGCGTATCAGGACTTTCCGCACCGTATGGCAAAGCGGGTCTGATTGATCGAACAAGCAAATTTCTGTTGGAAGCTCAGTACGACAATGTTCACTATGCGGGTGCCAATCGCTTCGCCTTTGAACAGGATGGCAAATGGGGTTTAGTGGATAACCTCGGCAAGATTGTCATTAAACCCACCTTTGAAAGTCATCCGGACAATGTCCCGGGCTGCCTCATAACCTTTTCATCCAATCGTGCCTGTGTGCAACTCGGTGGAAAATATGGCTTTATCGACACTACAGGCAGCGTGGTTATCCAACCGAAGTATGATCTTGTTCGCGCTTTCGATGGTGCCCTTTCGCTGGTGTTTGTCAAACAGGATCCCAAGTATCCTGATTTGATGGGCTACATTGACCTGAATGGCAATGAGGTGTGGCCGCCGAGCCGGTAATTCAATTGAACACTACAAAACTCAAAACCATTTTAAATTTCTTTGTATAGAAGTGGTGGATTATCTATGACATCAGTCTAATACTCATCGCTATTGCTAGTATTGGGCATCCTCCGAAGCCGAGCGATGAGATTGTTTTTTATCCTTGGATTATGCTACGAGAAAAAGCGGATGTATTCATCTCACTATTGTTGCTGATCATCATTGTCGGAGGTGTTCTTTACGGGATGAAAAACAATTTGTCATACTCCCACTTTTGTTAGTCATAGTAACCTCAGTTATTGCTCTATCGGCGTTTGGTCCTTATGTGGGTAAAATAATAAACAGCTTTGAGCCTGATCCTACCCTTAACCACGTCGGTTCTATAAGCGCCAAGGACTACATATACAATTTAGCCAAACACAATGCTTTCGCCGAGGCATTTGGTCAAGCTTATATTTTTTATGAGTGCGACAGCTTAGGCATTAATTGCCGCCCAATTTATCGCTATAAACCGACATCTTTAGATGATGCCCTTGCCAGTCTCGGCTAATTCTTAGCACCCTTCGAGGAATTTTGCCCCTGCAAGAATACCCTGCTTTTCACCCGCTTCGCTGCCATTGAAATTCATGTCTTCCAATTCGATTGAAACGCAGCCCTTATAACCGGCCTCTTTTAAAATGCTAAAAACCTGCGTCCAACTGGTGACACCATGACCGGGGATGGTATAGCGCCACGCCATCGAGCCGAAGCCCATTTCTTTCGCAAAGGTCGGCGGCTGCTCATGACCATATTCGTACAGGTTATCAGCAAAAAGTTCCGTGTCCTTACCATGCACATGATAAACCTGTCCGACAAACTCTTTTAGGAAACGTATGGGGTCGATGCCCATGCGGATTAGATGCGACGGATCATAATTAACACCCATCGCTTTCGAAGGACATTCCTTCAAAAAAGCTCGATAGCCTTCCGGCGTACAGCACAAAGCGCCCGGCCCCGGCCAACCTTCAACGATAATCCGTGCGTTATTCTGTTCCAGAGCGGGTGCAAGTTGATTAAAGCTGTCCACCAGATAACCGAAATTTTCACTGCGGGGCAAATCTTTGTTCTCCGGCAGCATCACCAAAAAGTGATTCATCGAGCCATAAGCCGCACAAGACTTAATGTATTCACTGTTTTTAGCAACCGCATCAGCCCGCTTACCTTTGTCCGCCGAGATCATGCCCTCCCACTCCAAAAGATCGACCGAGCCAATCCGCAAACCCGCGTCAACCAATTGTTGTCCGGCAATCTCAGTATCACGTCCGATGTCAACCACTTCCAGACCCGACTCTTTCGCCCATGCGATCATGCCGCTTAAATCTTTTTGCCAATCCGACCAACCGCGTCGCACGCCAATCGGAAAACTGCCTGTTCTTGTTTTCAAAATGAATTCCCTTTTTACGATGAAAAAATTGTATGGTCACGAACGCCGATTATAGCTTGTTTGACTATAAGCATGGTCTGACGAGCCAATGGTTCTATACTCGCTTGAATCGGTCAGCAACAATGGGTATAGTGTCGAGCAAAAATAGGAGTGTTTATATGGAAACTAAAGATGCCCTTACTGAACTCGGTGCTACCGATACCACTTTAAGCCAAGCCGAAAAAGATCAACTGGATCGTGACGGATATTTACCCTTAGCTAACATTTTATCCGCTGGGCAAATCGCCCAAATGAGTAAGCGAACGGACGAGATGATCGCTGAAGAAGGCGAAGGTGCGGGTAAAGAAGTTCATCAAGAAGCAGGTGCAACCCGCCTTAGTGATCTGGTCAACAAAGACCCAATTTTTGAAATCTGCTTCACCCATCCGCGCGTGTTGGCAGCCATTAGCCACGTTCTCGGTGGCAACTTAAAATTATCGTCACTCAACTATCGGGCGGCGCTGCCCGGTTATGGTCTTCAAGGCTTACATGCGGATTGGGGTGGCGCAGTCGAACCCGGTGATTATTATGTCTGCAACTCGATCTGGCTGTTGGATGACTTCACCGAATCCAATGGCGCGACGCGTATTATCCCCGGTTCGCAGCGCAGCGGTAAAGTCCCGCGTGATGTGATGTCTGATCCATCACAATCACATCCCGACGAAATTTTGCTGACCGCGCCCGCTGGAACGGTAGTGATTTTCAACTCTCATACATGGCATGGTGGCACCTTAAACCGCACCGACAAACCCCGCCGTGCCATGCACTCCTATTTCACGCGGCGCGATCAGACGCAGCAGCTTGACCAGAAGGCTTTCATTCGCCCTGATACTTATGAACGCCTTAGTCCGGCAGCTCGTTTTATTCTGGACGTTTAGCAGCAGGGTTCGCTCTTTCGTAGGGGACGGTCTCAGACTGTTCCTTTTTGATTATCTCAAACAATTATTGGGCGTTAGTTATTGCAGGCTCAACCTGTGGTCGTCCTAGTCTAGAGATGAAGCCCATGAGCATCACCGCCAAAACAATCCCCATGTAGCTGATAGCCGCATAGCCTCCAAAAGCGAATAACGGCCCGGAGGCCAGACTCCCAAATCCTGCCGCCAGAAACACCAGTGCGTCATTAATTCCTTGAACGCGGGTCCGTTCACTACCGCGCAGCGCATCCGCCAGCAATGACGAACTAGCGACATAACCGAAGTTCCAGCCCAAACCTAGCAGGAATAGGGTCGCTGCCAGAACATACTCGTTGGCGGATAACGGTGACAGTACCGCTGACAAAATAATCACGAGCGCCCCTGCATACAGCGTGGATATGCGCCCAAAACGGTCGATTAAATAACCCGTTACCGCTGATAGTCCGTACATGCCAAGCGTGTGCGCGGCAATCACCAACGAGATATGATCGCGCCCATGCTGATGATGATCCATATACAAGGGTGTCATGACCATCAGGACAACCATCACGGTCTGGCATACTAAGGCAGCGATGATCGCCAATTGCACCTTCGGCAGCATCAACAGTAATGCTAATGGACGAGCAGGCTGCTGCACTTCAGATTTGTTGTTCTCGGTTGCTATTGTTCGGGCGATAAGCATCGGATCAGGTCGCAGCAGGAAAAAGATCAGCAGTCCCGAAAGCGCTGAGAGTATAAATGCGCCCGCCCAAGGCCCCATATCTGGATTTTGACCCAGCGACCCTAACAGATTCCCGCTTGGAACCACCAATACAGGGCCGACCACTGCACCAATCGTTCCAGCAAATACCAACCGCCCGATCATACGAGCACGCTCATTTTCCGGGAACATTTCGCCAGCGGCAAAGCGCCCTTGATCGGCACTTCCACGCGAAACGCCTAGCAAAACCGAACTGACCAGCAGCAGTGGAAAACTTAAGTGAGCGATAGCGACTAGACCGACCAGCCCACCCAGTGCGCCCAATCCATATCCAAGTGACAAACCGACTCGTCGCCCATAGCGTCCCATCAACAGAGCAATAGGAAATGCCATTAATGCCTGCGAAAAGGTCGTGGCGGAAGACGGTATACCGGCGACACTTTCAGTCCCGGCTAGCCGCACGGCTACAATCGCCGCTAATGTGCCAACAGCGATTTGTGATGCCGAAAACATACTCTGAGCAATAAATAGGATATATAAGAGGCGATTGCTGGTGGCTCTATTCAAATTTGCACCTTTGCTTAATCATTTTTCATAGTATCAGCCGTTATAACGACTTGAGCAATTAGACCAATTCTTGATTCGGCAGTATTCATCGCAAGGTCTTTACTGTCCAAGTGCTGTTTGCAGTTGGGCATAAGTCGGTGCAGTGGTTGCCCCACCAATACCTTGCACAGAGCATCCACCGCAAATATTGCCGTAACGAAGGCAAACATCAATCGGTTGATGTTCAACCACATAAGCATGTAGGAAACCCGCGTTAAAGCAGTCCCCTGCCCCGGTGGTATCTACAACCTCAGCAACCGATAACGCCGGAGCATGGAAAACCTCGCTGTTGTGGATCGCCCACGCGCCATTCGCGCCATCTTTGATGACCACCAGCTTACCATCACACCACGTCCCAAGCTGACGCAGTGCCGTTTGTACAGCAGAAGCCCCTGTCAATAATAAGGCTTCGCGGGCATTTGGCATAAAAACATCGGTAGTGCTGACGATCTCGTGCCACGCGCGCGACTCCTTGAGCATCGGCACGTCCTGACAATCCATCGAAACGGTTGCACCGAGTGAGTGCGCTTTTTCGACCAGCGGCAGCACTTCATGTGGTGGCATCAGTCCGCCCAGATGTAGATGATTTGTCGTGCAGCGGTTCATAGTTTCCAACCAATAGCTGTGCATATCATGTTCGTCGGGATCAATGAATGTCACAAAAGCCCGTTCACCATGCAGGGCTAAAGCAGTCGTCACCCGCCGGTAAGGATGATCAAGATTTTTAGCGACGGACAGATCCACATTTTCGGCTACTGCGAGGCTGCGAATATATTGGCTGTAGTAGTCATTCCCAAAGTGCGTCGCCCAACCGATATTTGCACCTAAACGCCGCAAAGCGACAGCGGTATTAAACATCGCCCCGCCAGTAGCTGTGAGATCTTTTGTGTAGGTTTCTTGACCAAGCACAGGCATATGTTCCAAGCCTGTGTAGATCATGTCGAAGAAGTAATCGCCGAGGAGTAAAATGTCGTAGTGCATAGCCATTCAATTTGACCTAGTAAAGCGTAAACGATTTCTGGTTGGTCAAATAATAGATGTGCTTCTGTAACATTACCAGTGCTTGACCGTTATCGTTATTGGCAGTTGGTGTTTGCTTATTAGAAGGCGGAAACATCTATGAAACGGTCAGTGATAGTCCTCATCATTATTTTGCTTTTAGGGAGTCAGGTTCACGCGCAAGACGCAGTTCAAGTGCCGGATTTAACCGGCATGAATGTCCCACAGGCCGCATCCGCGCTCAACCGTGTTGGATTTGCATTGGGCAACGAAACCGGTGAAGCATGGACAGCCACATCCGGTTTGGAACAAAACCGTATCAAGTCGCAGTCGGTCTCGGCAGGTCAAACCGCAACCAGCGGCAGCGCTGTTGATGTGACGGTATTGCGATCACCCAATGTGGCTTTAGTTTACGATGATAACGATCTCACCCTCGTCAATAAAACCGGTGGCGATTTGGATTTGAACAGCATTATTTTCAACACTTTGGATGGTAATCCAGCGCAGTTTGCCGCCGCGCGTTGGGCTGGCTCGGTCAAAAATGGAGATTGTACACAGATTTGGTCTGTGGGACGCAATGGGTCAAAAGGCTTGGGCGAATGCAGCGCTATCCAAAATTGGTTGATAACAAAAAGCGGTGCCGAACATTTTTGGACGGGTGAAGGCAACAGCACGCATTTCGCGGTCACACAAAACGGTATCCAACGAGGACAATGTGCGGTCGCCAACCCCGGACGCTGTGAATTTTATATTCCCGGTGGTGCCAGCGGTGATACAACTGATTACATCTATCTTGCCTATGGTGCCCATAACGCGGCGGTTATCAACCAATCAACCGACCGTTGGATGACCCTTTCCGGCTTGGTCGTTTACAACAACTTCGCCCCACAAAAAGGTCTAACCGTTCCTTTGGGTGATATGAGCTTGTACACCACCAAAAATCCTGTGGCGCGTGCTGGACAACTCGCGCCGGGGCAATGCGTCTTATTCACCGATGGCAGCCCTGATGGCAGCACCCCGCCGCAACCCTGCGATGTCGTTGCCCGCTTGGATATTGGCCCGACGCTCATTTTTTGGGGTGCGCCATTTGATTTACAGGGTAGCAGCGATCAACGTCATACGTGTCCGGCAGCGACAGCGGGAAATCTGACGTTGTGTGTCATGCCGCGCTGACGAAATACAGCGTATAGGTTTACCAGCGGCAAACCCCTACGCAAGCGATCAATAGCGAACGTCGGAGCTAATCGTCGCCTTCATCGTCATGTTTGTCGTGCTTTTTGTCCTGTTTATCATCTTTCTTATCTTTTTTGTCACATCGCTTGTGCCAACCGTGTGCAGGTGCCCATGATGGCGGCGCATTGGAGCAGGAGTTGTCGTTATCATGCCAGACCTGTCCGGTTGATACATTCACTTCTACGTTGATGATGATAACGGTAATGGCGATGATCGTAATATTACCGGTGACAACGCTCCCTTGTGGACTGCCTTCAATATGGACAATATCACCGATTTGTATGATCTTAAGGTTCGGATCATTGGGGTCAAGCTGGATATTGATATTGTAAATCGTGATGATATTGATGTTGATCGCCTGTACCGGGCCCTCGATTACAATGATGACAGGCCCACCGGCTTGGGCAGTCGATTCGGGAGTGACCTCAGATGTCACTTGTAAAGTTGCAATCGGCGTAATAGTCGGAGCAGATATGGACGTGACCGTTGCCGTCGGTGCTGGTGTACCCATGGATGTGGCTATGGGGGTCGGTGTCAGGGTAGCGGGTAGTGAACAACCAACCGTCAATTGACCTTCATTATAGCTGCCTAGAATCGTACTCAGATTGACCAGCGTCTGCCCGTTTCCATCTGATGGTGGCACGTTGAAGGGTAATCGGCCAGTGAAGCTCGCCAGTATAG
>JACDGI010000220.1 GCA_013821665.1 Anaerolineae bacterium | reverse complement strand
CGCATGGTCATGGTGGTCATGAACTGCATAAACCAGCGCGGAATCTTGTTCATAAATGGTGGGCCTAACTGTCCACCAAGCATACCGCTAATCAGTGCCGCAGCCGTCTTACCTTCGGCAATTTCACGATCATAACGTGGCAAAAAGTCGGTTGATATTGAGTTATTGACGATTAATGCAGGTTCATAAATCGCAATTTTATGGATAGCTGGCAACTTAAGGGCAGCTTGAAGTGCAATAATGCCACCAGCGCTCACCCCAAAAACCAGATGCGAATCGGTTTTGGTGAGAAGAGCATCCAAATCATCGACTTCCTGCTGCATGTTGTAATCCTTACGGAACGGTAGGGGCAGATTATGACCGCGCCGATCCGGAAGATAAACGGTGTAGGCATCAGCCAATTCTTTAGCCAGCGCTAGATGACTGGCGGACGATTCCATCGCGCCGTGCAGCATGACGAGGCCGGGGCCATGACCGATTTGACGATACTTTATGACCATCCCATCTTTTGACGTGAAGCTATTGATAACATCGGTTTGCTGCTTTGCGTTGAGAGTCGTTGAAGCTGCGGTCTTAATTGCCATTTTGAATTCTCCTTTACCCATTCATTTTCGTAGGATTGTTTTTATGCTTCGGATTCAGGCGGCACGGATGGCCGCATCCAATCTTGATTCCATGTGATCTGGCCGCTGTGTAAATCCGCGATGAGTACCCTCACCCATTTCAATTCG
Source organism: Anaerolineae bacterium (assembly GCA_013821665.1). Classification (GTDB taxonomy): domain Bacteria; phylum Chloroflexota; class Anaerolineae; order Aggregatilineales; family Phototrophicaceae; genus CFX2. Next base: position 10,036 of record JACDGI010000220.1, on the reverse strand, counting down.
GCCTCCAATACGGCGCGTGCATATTCTGATTCAAGGGTGAACAGTCTTGGCAGGTCAAACGCCTGTACATCCTTATCGATGGTGGCTATTTGGTCAACCAATTTGGCCTCGCGAATCGCCAACTGTTGAATAGCATCCGCCGGTGTTAATAAAGGAAGCAGCGATATAGCCGCCGGAAAATCCGGATAATCCTTGGCGGGTGTCGAGATCATTTCCCGCATCCACATGACAGCGGTATCATGACCTTTATCGGTCAACCGATAGAGTGTACGTTCGGGAAAGCCTTCTTCGCGGGCATTTTCCCAGAAGGTAATCAACTCAGCGCGCAGCAGTTGGTTGATGGTCTGGTACAAACTGGCACGCTGTTCGACATTGATCACCTGATCCTTACCGCGATCCTTAATCATGCGCTGCATGCGATAGGGATGCATCGGTGACTCGTGCAGGAGAACGAGAACAGCGAGAGCTAAGGGTGAGCGTTTGAATGTTTTGGTCATAGACATAAATATACTAGTTATTTTATAACTAGTCAAGTGAATTTTTTGTAAAGATCGTTATCAGCCGACGCAACTGCTTAAGTCAGACGTTTATTGGTATAATTCCCCACAATATGAAGCTCGGACGAGTCAGGCCCCGTCCCTACATTGAAATATTCGATTCTTGAACTCATCAGTTGGTTAAATTAGGACAGTATGGCAAAGGCATCTATACTCGGCGTGCAGACCGACGCACAAACTTTCAATCAGGCAGTTAATCAACTTCAGAGCTGGGCAAGCGACTCGCAAGGCCGTTATGTTTGTACCTGCCCTGTTTATACGCTGATGATGTGCCGTGAAAATCCAACGGTGATGCAAGCGGTCAACGGCGCGGATATGGTGACAGCCGATGGGATGCCAGTGGTTTGGGTGCAGCGTCGGCGCGGTAATCCTCAGGCCGAGCGTGTCTATGGGCCGGATGTGATGGAAGCGCTGCTGGCACAAACCGCCACCACAGACATCAAACATTATTTCTGGGGTGGGCTGCCGGGGGTTGCTGATACGCTGGTACAGAGAATGCAGACGCAGCATCCCTCACTAAAAGTTGCTGGCATCTACTCGCCACCTGTAAGTTCGGTCGGTGATAAACCTGATCCAGAGGTGGTCGAACGCCTCAATGACTCTGGCGCGGATGTCATCTGGGTAGGGTTGGGTTCGCCCAAGCAGGACATTTGGATGATGCGTTATCGCCCTGCCCTGCGTGCCCCATTATTAATCGGTGTCGGCGCGGCTTTCGATATGCTGGCCGGTGTGAAGTCGCAAGCGCCCAGTTGGATGCAGCGCAGCGGCTTGGAGTGGGTATTCCGTTTGGCACAAGAGCCGCGCCGATTAGGGCGACGCTATCTCGTGTATAATCCGTTGTTCGTATGGCATGTGCTAAAAGAAGGCATTTAACCGCAGAGGCGCTGAGAAAGCAGAGATCAAGACAGAGAGTGTGGTTTATAAAAACCAATAGCTGAATCATGATGCGACATTACAGTTTGCGATACTTGCTTTTTTTATATGCGATGGATGTGCTGATGGTGTGCGGCGCATTGGCGCTGTCGTCGGCCCTTCGCATCCGGCTGGAGTTCGGCAAACCCGGTGCGCCGGAAGCCTTCTTCAATCCTCTAATCCTGTATGTGATCGCCAGCATCATCTGGTTATTCGCCTTCAGCCGCAGCAATGTTTATGGCCCACGTCACAGCCCTCAAATCTGGGGCGAATTGTGGAACATCCTCATCGGGCATACGATTGCTTCCTTTATATTCTTCGGCATCCTCTATCTGGTCTACCGTGATTTTTCGCGTGTTCAAGCCGGTTACTTCATCGTGATCGCGCTGATTGGCTTGATTGTTTACCGGCTGGCGGGACGACTCTTCTACCAGCGTTACGGGCAATCTATCAGTGATACGCGGCGAGTGTTGGTGGTCGGGACGGATAGCAGCGCGGTTAATATTGCCGATACAGTGAAGCAGTACGATTGGGCGGGCTTGTCATTCGCAGGTTACGTGAGCGACCAAACGCATGTTACATTACTGGCAAAAGCACAAGATGGCGATGTGACTCCATCCGAGGAAACACTGCCCTCGCCTATCGTGGGTGTGATTGATGATTTACCGGCACTGGTGTCGCAATATCAAGTGAACGAAGTGGTCATACCGCTGAAGTGGTTCGACAGTGAAACATCTGAGCAAATCAGCAATATTATGCGGGCGCTGGATGCTCATGCCGTCAATATTCGGCTGGCACCGGATTATTCGGATTTGGCTTATTTCCAAGCATCGGCAGAAGATTTTAGCGGCATCCCCTTGATTGGTGTGCGTGAACGGGTCTTGTCACCGGCGCAGCGGATTTTTAAGCGACTGTTCGATATTCTGTTTTCAGGGGCAGCGCTGACACTTATGTCACCGATTTTTCTGTTGATTACGGTGGCCGTCCGCCTCGACAGTCGCGGCCCGATTATTTACCGGCAGAAGCGCGTGGGCGAATATGGCAAGCTGTTCACCATGCTCAAATTCCGCTCGATGTATGAGGATGCGGGCAATCCGAGCAGCGAATATAGTAAGCAGCGCCTTGATCCGCGTGTAACGCGCGTGGGTCGCATCTTACGCCGTACCAGTTTGGATGAACTGCCGCAGTTCATCAACATTTTGCGTGGTGATATGAGCATCGTTGGGCCGCGTCCTGAAATGCCGGGGTTGGTGAGCCGCTACGATTGGTGGCAGCGTAAACGATTTGAAGTACCACAGGGATTAACGGGCTGGTGGCAAATCAACGGGCGCTCCGATAAACCCATGCACATGCACACCGAGGATGATCTGTTTTACATCCGCAATTATTCGCTGTGGCTGGATATCCAAATTTGCTTCCGCACCGTATTTGCGATCATCGCGGGTAAAGGTGCCTTTTAAAAGATTTTTTGCCACACAGAGAACAAGAGGAAAACTTATGAGCGAAGAAATGTCGATTTGGCGGCAAGCGCTTAAAGACGAAAAGCATCCCCTCAATCGGGCGGCGTGGATCTTATTCGGCAAAAATTTTGATGTGGAATATGCCGAAAAAAAGCTGGAAGCCCAAAAAGAGGATGCCATCGGTTTTTGTATGCTTCTTTTGGACTCGCCGGAATTGTATCCCGATAGCGCACTCGGCAGTGGCAAGGCACCTGCCAACGCGGTGGAACTCTTATGCCGGTGGCAGGTCGAAGCAGCAATTCTACGGCTGCTAAAAATCTTAGATGATGAAGACTGGGATGCACTTGTTTACGGTACGACTGCCGATTCAATCGCAGCTTATGGGGCAATTCTGGTCGAACCATTATTGGAATCGGCGGCACGAAATCCGGGCGAAGAAAAACAGGCCGCCATTGCTGGAACGCTGGCTGATGCCGCTCCCGGTGATCCGCGTACCGTGGCTTTCATCCGCAAGCAGTTCGATAAGAGTACGAAAGATTTCCAGATTCGTTATATGGCTGAAAGTGTCCTCGCGGGTGACCCTGAAGGTGGCATAAAATGGCTGGAAGGCAAGCTTCGTACCCAAAAATTCAGCAAAGACATCCGCAAGCGTATCGAAGATTCGATTGCTGATGCTAAAGCTGGACGTTTTAAAATTTAATACTGACTCGTTTGATAGTGCAAAATATCGATGTCGGTATTTATGTTATAAGTTTGTTGGGGGTGATTCGTGTACAAGTCAACAAAGTGTAATGAAAGAGGTATGAGAATGACTATAAATCCTCATATCTTTTCAAAAATTCATCCCTAGAAATATTTGCTTGACGACAAATAGTCCTTAATGTTGAACCTTTTATACGGAGGTGGTTAGGCATCGTTAAAGGCGTTGTTGTACCATCAGCATTTTCGCGAGCCATTGATATGTGATTACCTTCTCGCACGATGTGAAATCCCAAAAGCTCAAATACTTTGATGACTTTCGCTTTCGGTACATCAACAGGAAACTTGGGCATCAGATAACCACATCAGCTTCTGCGATGAAAACTTCTAGAACAGGCGAGTCAGCTTCAAATTCATCTAAGCCAAACGTTTCGATATGAAATTGAATCGCGGATTTGACATCCTGTAGGGCTTCTTCGTAGGTTTCGCCTTCACCTACAATGACACCATTTAGACCTACAGGATAGGCAACATAACTTTCAGGATGCTTTTCAACAATGATCTTGAATTGTTTCACAACCGCCTCCTAAACTATACAGATGCGATTATACCATTCACAACAGTGATTACCCTTTAAAGTGGGATACAGATATAAGCATTCAATACTAACCATTTATTGAGTGGGATTCTTCACGAGCATTTTCGCCTGTTCAAGCAGCACATCAATCGTGGGATCATCACCCGCGTATTTGCTATAGTAGGCGTAACGGATCGTGCCAGTTTGATCAATGATAAAGGTTCCGGGTAACATTTGAGCGTCACCTGTGGCTGCACCCTGTATGCGTCCGTTGAGCAGGGCTTTAAAACTGGCCTTCATAATATCAACCCCATGTTCGGCGAGCTGTTCCCGCGTTCCCTGTTGCAATCCCCATGCATAATAGCCATCATTGACGGTATCCGCAAAACAGGTCAGATGGGGTGCTAGTCTGCCACAGTAACGTTCGGCATGTTTAGGCTCGCCCAATCCGAGTGCTAAGAGTTGGAAGCCAGCCGCCTTGAGTTCAGTTTGGCGTTTTTCCAGCTCAGCTAAACGGTTTCGACAGTGGATACAACCGAAGTGTCGTAGGAAGCTCATCAACGTCAGACCGTTTTTCCAGAAATCGGCTAGTTGAACGCGATTGCCGTGAATATCCAGCAGGGTAATGTCAGGCGCAGAATCACCCGGTTTAAGATGCGGTGCGATGGTTGGCATAATGACTCCCTTTCAATACCGAATAGAATTTAGGCGCGGACGGGTGTGAGTTTGGTCGCATTACCACCCTGCCCTTTGACCAGCCGCCAAATCAACGTGAGCAAGATAACGACCGCCACCACTCCGGCGGTTCCGGCAACCAGTGGCGCAGCGGATTGCTTGATGACGATACCGACCAATGCCCACAGCAGAACGGCGGTATAGGCCACGTCACGACGGTTGACAATGATGGTTAAGGTGATGACCGTTGCAACCACCAACATGATCGCTGCCCACACTTCGCCGCTAATACCGAAGCCATTCCACTTGGCATCATACAGCACATACGCAGCATTGGCGACAGTCGCTACCGTGATCCAGCCGAGATAGGTGCTAAAAGGAATTTGGATGCACCAGCGAGTCGCATTACTGACTGCGCCACGCCCAATTTCGATGCGGGTATAGATCACGATTAAGGCTGCCAGCAAAATAAGCATCGCTACCATGCTCAAAGCAAATTGATTGTAATGGAACAACACCAGCCATACGCCGTTGGCAACACAGGTCAGTGCGAACCAGTAGCCAATCTTCCGTAGATAAGGGTTTTCACGCTGTGAGGGTAAGGCCTGATAAATGACGAAGACAATCAACAACGTGTAGATAACACCCCATACACCAAACACGTAGTTGGCGGGTACAAAGAAAATCGGTAAGCGGTTCGAGATTTGGGCGGATGTTTGCCCATTCAATGGAATAGCTTCTGAAAGACCATTCATCACCAGTACGAAGACCAGCGCCACAATATTGATAAACTGCCTGAAAAAATCGCGGTTCATATTCATTCCCCTTATAGCTATTGTCCAGTTATTGACTTAATAGTAAGTAAGTTAGATGAACGCGCTGTAAACTTCAGGTAAGCAGAGTATGAGGGGAAGACAATGCTTCCCCATTTGCAGTGGATATTATCCGGCGGCTGTCTGGGTCAACGTAGGTTGTGGGTTCGATAGTGAAGCGGTTGGTGACACCACCAAATTGGCTTGCGAGGATGGTGAGGGCGTGACTGTGAAGGATATGGTCTCAGTAAATGCTGGTGTCAGGGTCGGGATAATATCTGTCGCTTTGGCTGCACAGCGGAAACCTGTTCCATTGGTGGCGGCAGTCGGATCAAGGCTCTGGCGATGGACGCTGCGAGCGAAAAACGGCTTTGAATCCCATGAGCCGCCGCGCACCACTTTTTGACTGCCTGCTGCTGGCCCCGCAGGATCTGTACCTGTGGCTTCTGGATTGCTATAGTAGGCAGGATCATACCAATCATTCACCCACTCAGCGACGTTACCGGCCATATCAAATAATCCAAAGGGGCTTAGTCCGCTTGGATAACTATTGATGGCGACAGGACCGACATTGGTTGTGACGGGAATACTGGTACGAGCGCTCAACGGATCCCATGTGTTACCCCACGGATAAATGCGTCCATCAGTGCCACGCGCGGCATATTCCCATTCGGCTTCGCTCGGCAAACGGCCACCAGCGGCTTCACAAAAGGCTTTGGCACCGTACCATGTCACCTTATACATCGGCACGTTATTAGCTGCGCTATAAACCTTACCGTCATAAGCAATCGGGCTGCTTTTATCTTGATCCTGCGTCAAGGCACAGGCTTGGCCGTCGCAGCCATTGAGGTGGCTACCCGGCCCGCGTGAATTGAGGAAATTGAGGTATTCGCCTACTGTAACTTCATTCCGCTGCATTTGAAAAGCAGTGAGCTTAACCGTATGCACGGGCAGCGAGTCCTGTGCCATATCGACAGTACAATTGCCCTGCTCCTCAATCGTGCATTGATTGACGGCCTGTGCCACTTCATTAAGGGTCGTACCCATCTGGAAGTTATCCACGGCTGGAATAAACACAAACTCGCTGGAAACGGACGCTAATGGTTCAGACGTGGGTGGGATGGGTGTCTCGGTCGGGATCGAACCTGTTGCGTCTGGAGACAATGGCGTAGGTGTTAGGGGGATAGTTGGCGCGAGTTGCACAGCCGCCGTTGCAGTTTGAGCCACCGCAAAAGCCGCATCAATCGTGGCATTCAATGTACCAAAAGCGGCATACGATTGTGTCGCATCAAAACGCTGTCGAACCATCGCATCAATCGTGGCGGCGTTGGCTGTTGGATAATCTTGGGCAATAGAAGGCACAACCGTCGTCAGTCCGGCCATTACACCAACCAAGGCCAAACCACAAATGATTATTCTTTTCTTCATGACACTTCTCCTTCGATTTGAGCTGTCAGGAATGGGGATTATACGGATGCGGCAGTCGAGAACAATAGAACGTAGGTTAAGCGTAGGCTGATGCGGAAATAAAAAGCACCGGGAAACAGTTCTCACCGCTTTTCATCAAGGCAATCATAGTGGCAACAAATTAGGATTTACTCGCTAGAAATGCAACTAAATCCGTGTTGAACTGCGTGGTTACTTCGTCCATCGGCGTGTGCCCAACATCGGGATAGGTAATCCATGTGTTGTGAGGAAACAAATCACGCAACGCCTCGCCTACTTTGATGTTGACGACGTGATCAGCCTCTCCCCAAACCAGCAGCACTGAAGTTTGCACGGATTTCAAAGCATCCAGATCAATTTCGCTTTTATCGGTGAAAGCATCACGGGCGAAGGCCAGCAAACCGCCTTCCCAACCGCTGATCTGAAACCCACGACTCCGCAGTTGCATTTCTTCAGGACTAATCTTGCGCTTTTTGGCCTGACTTGGCGAAAGTATATCTTTGTTGATGTCGGGGCTGAACATGGTATGCACAATCGCCTGTGCGGCTGGCGAATCAGGATTCACGCGCCGCAAAAAGTCGATTCCCTCATTACTTGTAAAGCTGCCGTTCGCCCGATTGCCGTTAGAGCGCATATCAAACTGCGGATTAGAACCGAACATTCCCACTGCGCCATCAACCAATACTAACTTAATCACACGCGCCGGATAATCCAGCACGAACTGCGTGGCAACCGTACCACCTAAGCTATGCCCAATGATTATGGCTTTATCAATCTTCAGCCCATCCATTACGCCAGCAGTCAAGATCGACATAGCCTTGTTCGAGTAATCAAGTTTCGTACTTTTGTCGGATAGGCCAAACGGCGGACGGTCAAAGGCGATTACGCGATAACCAGCATTCGTCAGCGCGGGAATAGTGTTCGTCCAATCGACAACTGAGCCTAAGAAACCGTGTAGTAAAATCACAGGTGTACCATCGGCTGACCCACGATCCAGATAATAAATGCTGGTGCCGTTGACCGTCATGAACTTGCCATCCGCATCCGCTAAATCAGCCGGCGTGTGACTGGTATCCTGTGCGGCGGCTGGCATGACCATACACAACAGTATCACTAAAACGAGAAAGAATTTACGCATTGATTAATGACCCAAAATGGAATCCAATTGATTAATCATGGTGGGCGAATAGACTAAACGAGTGTTAAAGTGGGGCTGAATGTTTAATGAGCCTTCATTGATTTAAGACGTGTTTAGAAAGGCAAATTATTCATGACTTGGCTGCGAGACCTTTTCAACGTCCAGAAACCGATTATCGCCATGTGCCACCTCAAAGCGCTGCCCGGTGATCCCGGCTACAATCCGACCTTGGGTATGGAAGACATTGTTGAGTCGGCACGTAAAAATCTGCGGGCACTGCAAGCAGGTGGTGTGGATGCGATCATGTTCTCCAATGAAGCCAGCCTGCCCTACCTGACCAAAGTCGAGACCATTACAACGGCATGTATGGCGCGGGTGATTACGGAACTGCGACCGGAAATCAATGTGCCGTTCGGCGTGAATGTGCTGTGGGATCCAGCCGCCTCGATTGATCTGGCCGTTGCAACCGGTGGACAATTCGTGCGCGAAATATTTACAGGTGTGTATGCCAGTGATTATGGCATGTGGAACACCGACTGCGGCGCAGTCATCCGCCACCAATATGCGGTACATGGACAGCACGTCAAATTGTTATTCAACATTGTGCCGGAGTCAGCCGTTTATATGGCGGAGCGACATATCGTGGACATCGCAAAATCAACCGTGTTCGTCTCCAAACCGGATGCCTTGTGTGTCTCTGGCATCACGGCAGGTGCAGAAGCCTCGTTGGATATACTGCGGCAAGTCAAAGCGGCTGTACCGGACACCGTTGTGCTGGCGAATACGGGCGTACGTTTGTCAAATGTCGAGGAAATGCTGGCAGTTGCCGATGGCGCGATTGTCGGCACCACCTTTAAGCAAGATGGTTACATTTGGAATGACGTGGATAGGAAACGTGTGCGTGAGTTTATGGATAAAGTTCAGGCAGTAAGAGGTTAAGCCTTTGTCGATATTTTCACGATACTATCCAAAGCATCGGATCGCTTTAGCAGCGCTGTCATTGGTCTTCCTGTTCAACTTGGCACCCCTCATATCTGAGGCTGCGCCATCCTCACCCGCGACCAGTTTGTACCGAATTGTCGGCTATTACACCTCATGGTCGATTTATGCGCCGCAATATGACATCACTCAAATTCCAGCCGCCCAACTCACCCATTTGAATTATGCCTTTGCAACAATTTCGGATAGTGGCGAATGTGCGCTAGGTGATGCCTACGCGGATACCCAATATCCCTATGCCGATGGAGCAAGCGGCAATATGGGTGAGTTGCTTAATCTAAAGGCAAATCATCCGCAGCTTAAAACACTCATTTCGGTTGGCGGCTATACATGGTCAGGCCACTTTTCAGACGTGGCAGCCAGTGTGGAAAGCCGACAACATTTCGCGGCCTCATGTGTAGACTTTATGCTGGCTCATGGTTTCGATGGCATTGATATTGATTGGGAATTTCCAGTTGGAACCGGTGCGAAAGGCAACAGTCAACGTCCCGAAGATGGCGAAAATTTTATTCTGCTGCTACAAGAACTGCGTACACAGCTTACGGAACGCGGTAACCTCAACGGGCAAACTTATTTACTGACGATTGCCGCCGGAAGTGACCGCGAACAATATGCCATGCTCGATTGGAAGCGGATCCATCCCTTGCTGGATTGGATCAATGTGATGACCTACGATATGAGCGGTGCGCGAGATGGCACCACTGGCCTTAATGCGCCGCTTTATCCGAGTTCAACGCGGCCTGATAAGCCCAGCATTGATC
>JACDGI010000995.1 GCA_013821665.1 Anaerolineae bacterium | reverse complement strand
ATCCATGCGCCACCCTTGGTCGCTATCGCCATATAGTTGTAAAGGAAGGCTTGCCACGTCACCAAATAGCTAAAGCGTAAGGTCAAACGCCGCAAAGGACTGTCATCCAACAAGGCAATCACCGGCAGTATCCAGATGACGTACCAGCCGAAGAACCACAACGAAACCACCACCAAATAAAACAACAGCACTCGCCCGATGACTCGGATCGGTAACAGTGGATCATCTTGATTAGCCCGCCACAAGATGATGAGCTGCCACAGATAAAATAAGGCGAATAAGACCAGCGATCCGTTTGCCATCAGAGCATTGGTAACAGGCGTGTCGGCAGGATTGGCATCAATCGGTTTATGATCTAATGTGGGCAGCAATAATTCGCGGATCACCGTCGCGACTGATGCGGTATACATACGATCACGCCGTTCTAAGCGCAATGTCTCCAAACCATGCCAATAGGGTGCATAGGCGACAGCAGCCAGCGCAAGACTTAAGATGGCGGATAGAAATAGGTAGCGCAAGAGCAGCCGCCCACGCAATTGGCGTAAGGCAACTATGGCGACGATGGGCACCAACATGAGGGGAATAAATTTTAAAAGGGTTCCGAGTACGAGCGCCAAGGTTGCGGCGATAAACCAGCGACGTATGAGACAGTAGAGCGCTAAGGCAATAGCCGCAGCCATTAAAGCGTCATGATGACCGATTCCGGCTGTCATAAAAAGCAGTAAGGGATTCCACATAAACAGATAAAGACCGATGAGGAAACGGCGCGGCGCAATCCGGCTGAGTGCCAAGCCTACAAACAGTGATGCCAGACTGTAGCCCGCAATCGCCAATAACTTAAACGTCAAGACATTGGTGGTACGGTCATTACCGGCCAGTCGACTGGCTAACCCCGCCAAGTCTTCCCACACCGGGCCATAGGCGGAAGGCACATAACGCCATGTGGTGAAATCGTAGAATTGATCTTGTTGTACCTGATGCGGAATATCTTTAAGCGGATTTAAGTCATATATAGCCGACATGCGCCCGCGTATGATGTAATCATAAATATCACTGGCATCCGCCGGATACATCCACACCAAAATGAAATTAAATACTATGCTGAAACCCACAATGAGGATCAGAAACGGGTAGCGCGACACACTTCGTATGATGCGATAACCCAACCAGTAACACGCAAAAAGCAGGGCAAAGGTGAGGATATAGAGCAACGCACCTTCGTTTGAATACTGGTTGAGGGTGCCAATGGATTGGCGGGGAAGGTCGCCAAACTGCATCAAACTGTAGCGTTTGGCTAATCCAAAATAGAAAATAAGACTGGCTGCTATTCCACAGAGGGCAAGCCCAATAAAAGGTGTAATCAGGCGACGTTGAGACACAGTGACACTTTCTGGAGGATCGCGACTCTAGGTGATTATAAGGGTGGTATTGTAATCCTCAGTCGTGACTACAATAACCCGCAAAGTACCCGAATTGCCAGCGTCAGTCCTCTTCTCAGAGTTAACTTTAATCTGAGGCAGCTTTATGAGCGGCGAATGGGAACTCATAAGCACGATTTTCCAAAAAGTGTCGTGGTTTATTCCTCAGGACAAGGGGTAACGAGCGTGATGCCACGCGCGATACCGGAGTCCCGTGAGATGCGACCTTGCCCGACCAACTGGTCAAGGTAACGATACATATTGGGGCGCGACATATAACATGCTTCAGAAACTTCACGCATGGTGGGTGAATATCCGAACTGGCGGTTATATTGGCACAGGAAGTTAAACACATCTTCCAATGTTTGTGGATCGAGAGTCGATTTTAATCTACGCATAATTGTTCGCAGCCATCCATTCTATTTGTTGGTAAGCGCCCCCCAGTCCCACTCAAAATTAAGGGATGGTTGCTCAGCCATTTGTGCAAGTTGTGAGTAAGAGACACCAATAGCGCAGGTTGGTCTGCGCTTTGGTTAGTGATATAACAATTTTCCAACGCACAAACATAATAGCACGAATCAGAACGTTAATTCTATGTGGTTACGGTATGAGTTTAGATAGAATACGGTTAGAATATTTGTTCGCGAAGGGATTTAGAGGTAGTGCAAGGTCAATGGAAAACGAGGAAAATCACGCAAATGATACAACCTAGTAGACGACCACAGAAATAAACTAAGAAAGAGTGTATCCTAAAGCAATTGTGAGAGAAGGATACTGGAAAATGGGACGAAAACAAAACCATCGGATCGTGTTGAGCCAAATGGAACGAG
>JACDGI010000219.1 GCA_013821665.1 Anaerolineae bacterium | reverse complement strand
GGCTTAGCTGGTGGTCGTCCGGTGAAACACGGGCAGCGTTGGAGAAAAATGAAACATAAAGATAGCCTTTTTTCAGAGAGGCTATCTTAATTTACCCTTTGCTGGTTGGCGATAGCAAAGGGTTTTTGTTTTTATATACCTCCCCTGCCCCGTGCAATCAGCTATAATAGCAATATCTGCTTAACGATCTCGCTCGATAGGATTGAACAGCGCCATTTATGGCAAGTGAATTTGCACCGGATCAAGAAATCTGGGTGACGACCAGAGAAGGTGCAGAACTAACCGGATATAACCGCCAATATCTTGAAAAGCTGGCAAACAAATACTGGCGAGTGCCAGAGGATGAACGGCTCATCAAGATTCGAAATCGATCAAGGCGCTATGAACTCTGGCTGCCTGATCTTGTGCGGTATATAGCAGAAATCGGTTACGGTCCGCACCAAGATAAAAGCTAGATGGAAAGATTCACCTCGCAATCATTTTTATTTTCTTGACTTTATACGGAAGACCATATAAAATACATTTCAACACAACAAGTCTCGTGTGTAACTGAATGCCAAGCGGCTTGTACCCTAGGAAGATGAGCTGTTAAGCGGTCTGTTCCTGATTGGATGCGGAAGGCGCGACTTTTGCATCAATGTACATCGATTAGGGATGGGCTTAGCTGGTGGTCGTCCGGTGAAACACGGGCAGCGTTGGAGAAAAATGAAACATAAAGATAGCCTTTTTTCAGAGAGGCTACTTTAGTTACCCTTTGCTGGTTGGCGATAGCAAAGGGTATTTTGTTTTTATAGGCTGTTGAGGTTTTTAGGTAGTGGATTACTTGACCGTTTGCAGTGTTGCCATCAGAACATCGCGCATGGTCATGGGTGGTTGCCCGATAAGACGCGCAAGGGTCGGATCAACGTGGGTGAACTCTCCTTTTCGGCTGGCCGTATAGATGCCGAGTACCATATCCGCGACCGGCTCAGGCGTGCCATGCGCGATCAAGCCAGAACGAAACACATCGTCAGAGACAACTATGCGCCGGATGGTTTTGCCTGTCAATTCAGAAGCGATTTCTGCAACAGCAGCCAAGTCGAGTGCTTCGGAGGTAGTGAGGTCGGGACTGATGCCCTCAAACTCACCTTGAGTCAGCGCAATCGCCGCTGCCTTTGCCAGATCAGCGTGGGCAGTCCAAGAAACCGGCCCATCCTCTGGTGCAGATAACTCCCCTGTCTCAAGCGCATTGCCAAGCATCCAGATCGCTGATGAGGCGTAGTAGCCATTACGAAGGGATGTGAATGCGAGGCCGGACTCCTGTAGAGCCTTTTCTGTGGCAGCATGATTGCGCATGGGCGGAAATAGAGATGCTGGATTTGAACCCATGTGGCTCGTATACAGAATTCTTTTAACACCCACTACTTTGGCCGCGTCAATCGCTGTGCGATGTTGGCGGACAGCTTGCTCGCCGAAGGTCGAAGCCGACACCATCAGTACTTGCGAGGCATCCTCAAAAGCATGAGCGAGGCTGGCGGCATCGGCAAAGTCACCTTGACGGACACGGACACCGCGCTGCTCAAGGTCTTGGGCTTTCTCAGGCTCACGGACACTCACACCAATTTGTTCAGCCGGAACCAGTTCGAGCAGATTTTCAACAATTGCGCGTCCAAGCTGACCGTTCGCGCCTGTAACAATAATCATCATAACCTCCACGGTGTTTAACCGTACCCTAATCGATATAAGCAACGCTGTTGATTAAGCAACGCTGTTGTGTATACTACACTGTTGACATGGTATGAGGTGTTCGGGCAAAACTCAATCAGCAAAGAAGCCGGTTTGTCGCTTAGACGACATTCGGGCAAAAATGATGTGTCAGGATGGCGATTTGAGAACCAATCTTGAGGAGAAAAGATGGCAACACGAGTCAATGAGAACGATCCACGCGTCAAACGGACGCGACAGTTGTTGGTGGATGCCTTCCAATCCCTGTTTGAAGAACGGCAGAACTTTCACTCGATCTCGGTGCTGGAGATCACGGAACGCGCAATGGTCAACCGCGCAACCTTTTATCTGCACTTTGCCGACAAATATGCGCTGTTAGAAAGTTCGGTACGCGGCAAATTTCAGCGAGGACTTATCAACCAATTTCCGGCATCTTCCACGTTGCAAATTAGCACTTTGAGCCAGCTTATTGAGTCGTTGTTCGATTTACTATCCGCCCGCTACTACCTCGAACCTGCCGACAAGCAGATCGAGAATCTGTTTGAACTCGCGCTCCAAGAAGAACTTTATGCCCTATTTTTGAGATGGCTCAAGCCGATTGCAGCAGAGGCTTCTGCGGATGTGGGCATGATCGAAACCACGGCACAAATCATCAGTTGGGCAATTTGTGGCCCTGCCGTGCAGTGGAGTCGGGGTGATCGAAGCGTCTCAGCCAAAGAGATGACTCAGCGTGTTTTGAGAGTCGTGATCGCGGGTTTGTCACCGATCATCACTGTCACTTGAATAACATCAATTAAGGATAATCTTGATAACAGCCTTGTCACAGGTTTGAAAACTCGAACCAATTTCGCTTGCTAATTTAGTATTTTTGTTCTAAAATGAGAGAGGAAATAGAACTTAATAACTACATTTCGGCTTTTGCTGGCGACTATCGACGATGGCAAACATAGCGGCGACAATGCACAAATTGCACGGCGGTGGTAACAGCCGAGCCATACGCCGAATTTGTGTCATTTCAGTGGCAGTAGCCGAGCCTCCCGCCGTTCAAAAATGTCAATTCGGCGGTTTCTCCCGTGCTTCCCGCTGCCATTTCGGCGGAGATATTGCAAAAATTGCTACAAATGCTGTAACAACTGCAACATTTTGCAGATGAAATGCCTATCCATAACTGAGGTTGAATAGCATTCTAGGAAAACATAATACGGAAGATCCACAATTAAAAAGGAGTGCTTACACACCCCTTCTCCACATTGATGAACCTGACACTGTGTTTCTTTTACGGAGCGCTCACCGGCGCGGGCGACATGGCCTCGTCCACTGCGGATGGTGCAGCCACCGCAACCTCAAACACCTGTTGCAGAATGTCTTGCGCAGCGCCCACATTCTCTTGAGCGGCACTGGCGTTTGGCGAATCGACGGGTTGAACACCTGCTGATGGGCCAGCCGAGGCCACACCACTGACTGCGGCTTGTGACCCGCTGACAATTTGCGACCCTTCCGATTGGCTCTGCCCAACCGCGCTGGCGAGTGCTTGTGCCTGTGACTTGGCTTTGGCTCCCAAGGCTTTGGTACTGGCCGCCCGCATAGCCTGTTCTTTTTCGACTTCGGGGTTCGTGCGTGCAGCGAATTGGCCCTGAGCTGGTATGGCCGTCGTCGAGCGGTCAAAACTATCAATATTCTTAGCCGTAGTGGGTGCGGATGGCGCAGCCACAGGTGTAGAGGTGGGCGCACCGCTGCTTGCCGTTTTGATCTTGGCTCTGGTCTCGACAATTTTCTGCTGCACCGTGAGTAATTTGGCTTTGGCTGCTGCCAATTCCTTGGGCGTTCCTTGCCCCTCCACGCTCTGATATTCGATGCGCTTCTGGGTATGGCCTTCTGCATAAATCAGAGCATCCAACTTGGCTTTTTCAAGCTCTACATACAGCTCGGATTGGGGCAAATTGCGTGCCATAATTCCCTTTTGCCGCGTTTGGAAGAGCGCCTTCGCACCCTCCCCAAGCCCTTCCAGTTCAGCAACTGCGCCAACAAGTTTTTCGCCGACAATCATGCCCAGTGTGGATGGCAGTTTCGCGGCTTGTACCTGTCCTTGTTGGGCGAAGAAGCCACCAACATCCTTGGTTAATTCGGGCGCGCCGGACTTACCCGGATCAAATTTCAAAAGGTCGCTACCATGCGAATTTAAGTTTTGCAGCGGGTTGGCATAATGACCACCGGCGGCATTTCCAATCGCAGGAACGGCGAAGGCCGAGGCTGCCGCGACAGCACCAGCGGCCACATCGGCGACCTGCCCCACCGTCTGTCCACGCAGAACATCAGTGTTGTGGGCATTCTTGTTGAGCGCCAAGGTGAGTGCGCTCCATGTGGCTAACAGCGTATCCACAGCCATCTTGGCGGCTACCAAGCCTAATGTTACGAGCGTACAGAAGGCGGCTAATGGCCCAGTAACCGGTGCCAGCGGCGGAATGAGTGACAAGCCTGTAAAGATGAGCGCGGCAGCCGTGAACATCTTGCGGAGTGGCTTGAGGATCAGCGTGCCTAATCCTTGGAAGAACAGATGCAGTCCGGTCATCTTGCCATAGGCTTGGCTCTTCCACACACCCTTTAAAGCAGCCCAATCGCGCCGCCAATTACCGAGTATCGTTACCACTTCACGCTTGCTGGCATAGCCACCATCGGCTTTATTCTGCTCAAGTTCAACCAGCCCCAACGTCAAGGTGGAAGCGGCTGCACCATATACTGCCGTTTTTACCTTCTCACCCAGATGGTCTCCCAGAGTTACACCGCGTCCAGCCTCGCCCTTAATGGAGGCTTTTTCGACCTTAAGCTGCTTGCGCTTGACGGACATCATGTCTTCGCTGAGTTTGGCTTGCCCGCGCAGCGTTTGCGCTTTCACCAGATCTTTTTTAGCCTGTTCGATAGCGGCGATACGCAAATTTTGCTTATCAATATGCTGTTGGAATCCAATCGCATCCTTGGCATTCGTCGCTTTGGCCTTGGCCGTAACACTGGGATTGGGCGAATTAGCGATCATGTTCGCCATCCGCAGCTTTTCCGTATAGAACCGGACGCGCTCATAAGGATTGCCGCTGCCGAAGAATGTGCCGTGTTTGCTGCCTTCCAAATCATCATGCCGCATTTGGACGAGGGTGTCGTAAGCGTATTCGATTAGCGGCAGTTCAGACTCGGCGACTACGCTGGCGTTAAAAGCCTTTTGCACCCGTGCCTCGGCCTGTGATTCGACCTGCAACATCCCATCGCCACCGACTTTTTTCTTTCTTTTATCGAGTTCTTCCCGGCGCGATTTCAGTGTCTTCAGGGCTTTCGCCGGCTGATTTTTAATCACCTCTTGTTCTTTGACTGCTTTTTCCTCGTTCATGACAGCGGGGATTTCAGTCTTGAGATGCACATAATCGGCTTGAATAAAAGCTTTATAGCGTTCAATTTTGAATTTATGGCGCTTGCCTTCGCGAAGATGAACGCCTACTGCCTCGCGATAAGTCTTGAGTGCCAGTACCGGATTAGCTTTCTCGGCATCCGTCGCCATGATATCTGAGCTTGGCGTATCCCCTTTTTCGGCATCTGCCGCAAGGGGAGCAACATTTGTAGGAGCGCTGATTTCCTTTTTAACGGGCGCGGGTGCTGCGGGTGAAGCTTGAATAACATTCGCGGCAGTGTGTAATTTCACGGCTGACATCGGTTGAACAGCCGGAGTTGTCACTTGTTGTCGGCGGATCAAGTCACCGACGGCTTTGTTGCCCAAGGTGCGTTGTAGTTGAATAATTTGCTGTGGTGAATAGGCTTGTGCCGCCGAAGCAGAACCTTCGGTTTCCGGCGCGGATGTGTTCACTTGATGATCAGGCAGTGGCACGCGAACAGGAGGCTTCTTGGACTCACGTTTGGCTTTGGTGGCAGATACTTGCTCAGGCATAACGCCATCCTGACGGCTTAAAGGAATTTACTATGAATATAAACCTGCAAACCTAATCATAAACCAAAATTGGGATTTGGTTGTGTTTAGTTTGTAGAAACGAATAATTGCTGAATTTTTATCGGCTGCATGAGAGGGAATTTATGTTTTTTATATTTGCTTATTACTTCCACTGATATGGATTGTTATATGATGTAATTAATTCTAACTTTAAGTGCAATAAGAGAATTATCATGAAAACATGCCCCCGTTGTACGCATCATAACCGTGATGGTGAGCTTGTGTGCGAGCGCTGTCGCCAGCCGCTCAGCAATTACCACGGCCTCGCGACCCGACAAATGAAAGCCACTTTGGATTTTGACGACGAACTGCCCGTTCATTTTGACACCTCATCGACCGCTTATAGCAACAAAATTACGGTTGAACTCGCGGAGTCCGGTGAGCGGCTGAGTGTTGAAAATCAAAAACGGATCGTTATTGGTCGATCTAGCACTCACTCGGTACGCACGCCGGATGTCGATTTAGCACCGTTCCACGCCTTCAGTAAAGGGGTTTCCAGCTTGCATGCCAGCATTTTCCGCGCGGATGACTGCGTGAGCATCTCGGATTTAGGCAGCACCAACGGCACTTATTTGAACCGTGAAGGTCTGATCCCGCATCAGGCCTATCCTCTGCACAATGGCGACCTCATTTATCTTGGTCAAATGGCAGTGCGGGTCTATTTCTAACTCAATTGGATAGCGTAATGGACGTGGGCTAAGGCAGCCAGTGTGGAGCAACCGCGTCAGCGAATACCACTTATTTCGCGCTTGTCGTCCATCATGGGTGTTGGTTGCGGTCATAGAAAGATGTCGGTCAAATCGTGTAGTGCGTCATAATTAGCAGCCAAACGAGGGAAAAAAGGATGACAGCTACCATCAAACCGCTCCAGAAAAGCCTCTGACGATTGGGCGAATTAGGATGTTGGGTGGCTTCGTGTTCCGCCAAAGCATGGTCGGTATAGTGGGCTTGCTTGAGTGCCTCACCTTCATCAAACTTGGGTGGACGTGCTTGATCGAGATATGGGGCATTTTCAGGTGTCAATACCGTTTCACGCAGGGCTTGTAAAAAGGCTTCCAAATCCGGCCAACGGCTGTGGCGCGGCCCGAATGCTCGCACGAACATGGCCTCTAAACGTCCCAAATCTACACCGCGCAAGTCAGTCGGAACTTCAGCCACATTCAAGCGAGTCGGCGCATACCAATCATGCTGGCGCAGGCGTAAAGTCGTCATACGGCGGGTTTCGTCGAGCAGCGTGGGCGGATTGGCTGGATCATAAAATGGATGCCGACCGAACAGCATCTCATAGGCCACAATCGCAAAGCCAAACGTATCGCTGTGTTCATCCAGTGCATCACCCAACGGCGGCATATAGAGACCGGTGCCGACCTGTGATGAGGCCGTACTCATTTCTTGCTGGCGGATGGCGACACCAAAATCCAGCAGCATCGGGTGCTGCGTGCCGCGAATATTACCGGGTTTGACATCACGGTGAATAATGCCCTGCTGGTGAACAGCGGTCAGCGCATCCGCAATCTGACGCAGCAACTCCAGCCGCGCATCCAACCGCAGATTGAAGGCCGCACCGGACGCGATCAACACATCCCAACTCATGCCTTCCGCCAGCGTCATGACGACATAGCGCCGTGTACTTTGTAAATCATAATCGAATAAATGGGGGATATTCGGATGTTGAATAAGGCCGAGCGCTTGCACTTCCGCCTGAATGCTGCGAGCAAACTTGCCATTGGGATCTGGCACATCGCTCATAAACTTGATGGCGACCTTTTGATCCCCATAGTGGGCACGCCAAACCTCACCGGCTGCCCCTGCCCCGATGCGTTCTTCCAGCGTGTAACCACTGACGATGATATCGGCTGCCAGTTCCATCATACTTATTCTAACAATCCCTCAGTGTCGCTACACAATTCATTGAACCGCCAAGTCGCCAAGAACGCCAAGAGTAAAAGAAAATACGTTTTACCGGCTTAGCACGACACGACGAATGCCATCTTTTAGAATTGGTAAATTAAAATTAATCAGTAACCCTAACGGCAAATGCATAGCCTTTAAATAAGAAATCACTTGGGCCTGATGAATAGCTTCATACGCCTCAACTGCTTTTAATTCAACAATCAGCCTCTTCTCAACCAGAATATCAATGCGACCTTCACCTACCGCATACCCCTTATAGGTAACTGGTGCGGGGACTTGGGCTTCATATGCAATATGACGAAAACCAAGTTCGTAGCACAAAGCATTTTGATAAACGGACTCTAAAAACCCCGGCCCAATCTCCCGATGAACATCAATTGCTGCACCGATAACCGCGTGTGCAAGTTGATCTAGCGATTGATCGGGTTCTTTCATCATCTAACACTCTCTGCATTGATCTTGGCGCTCTTGGCGACTTGGCGGTTCAATTGTATTTATTCTCTGCTGTGCAACCGAGTTTAGAATCGGGTGGCCGCGGCACGGGTGGCGCTGGGCAGTAAGAAGCGGATGGTGACCCCATTACCGAACTGCACCACATCTTCGTTATAGATACGTTCACGCTGACCGGGTGTGAGCAGTTCGAATTTGCTTTCTTTACGCACCGATGTGCCGTAAGAACTATTGGTATCCGTCATATAAAACTCGCCCAACGAGTCATCACCCATAAAAATGGCATGGCGGCGCGAGATACTTTTCTCATCGAAGGCCACCAGAATATTATTTTCAGGGCTGTAAAAGCGTCCGATGCCAAAGTTGTTACCGGGAATGGGCATTTCTTTTTGTCCGGGTAAGCCGCTGACGACCACCATCTTGCCTTGCCCGATCCGTATGGCTGAACTCTGCACATTGGTGTTGTTCATGCCCTGCGGCGTAGTGGGCATAATCGGGCCGCTCGGCTGGCGCACGGGTCGCGCCTCACGCATGGTCACCGACAAATAAAAGACATAGAGGATTTGCAAAATCGCCACCACCAGCAGCACGATAATCGCAATCCACACAATTTGGCTTACATCCACAACCATACTCCCTCAAACAATTCGAAATTCATACAATTGAACCAGCAAGCTATCCGAAATTTATATTGGAACTCCGGACGGCATACATGCCCTCCGCCTTCACGCGGTTCACTGATAATCGGGCAAATCTGCTGTCAAAACCATGCGATCATGTTCTTTAATCATTGTTCCACCCTCTACAATAGCGTACCTCACTCAGAAGGCAATAAACAAACCGACCCGTTGAAATGTAAAAGACAAATCTTTGTGTTAAAGGTCTCCATCTTAATCTCAGTATTCTCTGCGTCTCTGCGGTTCAATTCTGTTTTTCGTTCAATATTTCCAATTGGATAGAAAACAATCCACAAAACAAGCCATGCGATGTTAAGATTGGGGAAATACTAATCCCAAAAAATGAGTCTATGAACTGGTTATTAGGTCTTCCTACACGCTTCATTGCATCAATCATTCAATTTTTCTCCAACCTCGGTAGTCCATTCAGGCTGTTGGGGGCGATTGGTCGCTCGTTACAGTCCCAGTTTAAGTATATTGCCAACCTACCGGGACGATACTTAAAATTACCGGAGGGCGGATCGGGTAGTAACTTGCTGCAAGATATGAGGGACAGCCTGTCCTTCCGCAGCGATCCGGCCATCGCCAAGCGCGTCAAAGTCGCTGAAACCGCGCAGTATTCGCAAATCCATCTGACCGATGAAACCACCAAAACGCGCACGGTTGTTCATATCGGCACGACTATTGGCAGCAGCAGCAGCGAGATCAACGTGGGTACGGTCGGCAGCACACGGCTGCGCTTCACCCAGATTGATCCCGCCAGCAACAGCGGCAGTATCGGGTTGATGGTGGTCTACAGCCGCGAAAAAGTGCTGCTGAACGGCAAACCCGCCAGTGGTGAAATGCCCATGAATAGCGGCGCGGTCATCAGCGTGGGCAAGCAAACCTACAGCATCAAACTTTTCGCGTGGGATCGCACACCGATTGTTATCCGCGTGAATGCTGGATGGTCAACCAGCACCGGCATGGTACGCGAAAATAACGAAGATGCCATCGGCCTTTATCAGCATCAGCGTGGCTATTTGTTCGCGCTGGCGGATGGTGTGGGCGGTGCAGAATACGGCGACCAGATGAGCGCCTTCGCCATTCATTATCTGCTGGCGGTCTTCAACCGTAACATCGCTTATGACCTCAATTGGGAAGCAGTCTTAGGCCGCGCGTACCAGAACATCAACGCTGAAATCCGCAACTTCGTCAAGCGCTCGGCTTTCAGCGCGGGCACGACTTTAACCAGCGTCATCATCAAAGATTGGGAAGCGCACATCGCGCATGTTGGTGATTCGCGCCTCTATCACTGGCGCAACGACATCCTCACACAGATCACTCGCGACCATGCCCATCGTGAGGCAGTCATTGATAACACGCGCCACGCCAACGAAACACGCACACCCTCCCCCATGCGCGACATCTTAGAGAAAGCGCTGGGCAAGAGCGACACCATCCAACCGGATCTGATGACTTTGCGGCTGCTGCCCGGTGACAAACTGCTGCTGTGCAGTGATGGGGTCAGCGGTGTCGTGCCGCTCGAAGATTTAGGACGGATGGTTGCCAACGAACGGGTTGACCTGCTGGGCGACTCATTGGTGCGGCTTGCCAATGACAAAGGCACCAAAGACAACGCCAGCGCGGTTGCCATCGAAGTCATGCGCGAAGGCTATGTCGAAGATATTTGGCGCGCCCATGAAAAAGATCGTATTTATGTGGGTTATCGCAGCCGCCCGTTACGCTTGAACAAACCCGAAGATCATCTCGAAACGCATCATCCCGAACGCACGGGCAATTGGGTGCGGGTCGTGGTGGCATTGGTGATTTTGATCGGCATCGTCTGGGGCATCAGCGCCTTGAATACCCGCCAGCAAAATCTGGCAATTGCTGCCCTGACTACGACCCCAACGCCAACGGCCACCCTCATCCCGCCGACCCCTACACTTTTGCCGACGATAGCGGTATCCTCTACCCCACTCGCCAACTTAACCAGTCCGACACCACCCGATTTGTCGATTACAGGTACACCGCCACCTTTGAGCAGTGCCAGCCGCATCGA
>JACDGI010000218.1 GCA_013821665.1 Anaerolineae bacterium | reverse complement strand
AGGTAACAAAATTACACCGCGTAACATCGAGAGTGCTATTGAGACCTACCCTGCCAAGTAAACAGCCAACAGGTAACGTAGCCTGCCACGATCTGCGACGCACCTATGCCAAAATCAGCAAGCAAAGAGGCATGAGCTGGGAAGCGCTGCTAGCCAACATGGGCCATAGTTCGGTGACGATTACTGAGGCTTATGTGGGCAAGGATGTGGACTGGTCGGAACGGGTGCCAAACTGGAAAATCGAGATTGATTAACCCTGCCCCACACATATAAGTACTCATTTGACTCGTGGAACTCATTAGCCCATAATGAGTTCTGTACAATACATTTGTTTTGATCGTGCTAAAGGAAAGATTATCATGGCAAAGATCATCCACACCACGGATAAGATCAATCTCACGCCAGAGAACGAAGCATATCTTCAAGCGGTTGCAGCTAAACGCGGCTGGACTGAGATCAAAGACATTCATATCTATACGCGCATCGAGCAACCTTCTGAATTACCCCCTCAGGTTGTAGAGTGGGCAGAGGCCGAAGCCAAGCGCATCTTGGCTGAGCGGTATCGTGCCTCTTAGAAAGATTGTCGAATTACCAAACTTCAAGCAGGATATTGAAATGTTTCGACAGAATTATCCAGAGATGGATTATATCTACGAGGCAGCCATAGAAGATTTGTTAGACAATCCGTTTGATGGAAAGCAATCAAATACATTAAGTGATTTACGGTCTTACCTAACTTATCCAATTGGTAATGCACCCACATTTTGGATTTATTATTCCTACGACCTCGAACACATTTACATGCACCAAATTAGGAAAGTAGATCTTCTCGTCTAAGCGCCCTACCCACTTTGTCTGACAACCGCCGAATACCCACCCTTCAGCGCAATTACCCATCTGTCTGACAACGACTCTCACCGCGCTTCAGGCCGAGCCAGCTAAATGGCTGGCACGTCATGCGCCCGTGAGGCTGGTACACCCGCGCTCGTGCGCTGCACCGGTTGCCCGGTGTCGGGGTGCTGGCTGGCGGCTGGTCGCGGGGTATCGGGATGCTAGGTGCTACCAAGCAACTATGTTTAATCATCTCTTTGAAGGGTCTTAGAAACCAATTTCGCAAGAGCATCAGAAAACTCACAACCACATGTCTTACAAAGCCAGTATTCAAGAAATGACTGATAACCATCTGCATTAACAAAAGTCTTGGAATATAGATATTCAACATCAAAAGATTTACAACAAGGACATGGCAGCATTACTCAGCAACCTCTTAATCTAAGCTCTCTGCATCCTTTTTAGTATAATATATCCTTAATCAGCCTCAGAATTTGCATTCAAAAATTTGAGTCTACCCCGATAACAGCAGGCGGGAACCCCTCGGATTCGGGGTGGCGAGGGTGGGATTTACTAGAAAGGTAAAAGCGCTAGAATAGATGTATAACGTATTTTTGATACTTTAATTAGAGACAAAATGACAGACATTTTTGTTTATGAGATTATCACCCTTAAGGCTGAGCCATCTAGCGATTATCGATTTATAGCAAGAGTTGGCAGCATAACGCGTAATTGGGGCGATAAGCCTGAAATTGTACTTTGGTATGAACATCAACTATCTGAGGTATGGGGTATGACCGAAGAAGAAGCCTACAATAAACTGGAAAATATGATAAAGGACTGGATAGCAAAACAAAAGCAATAAGTCACCCTCCTCGCTCGCTGGGACATGCAGGCAGCTCGTAAGCTGGAAGCCTCCGGGCAACCGGTGCAGTCAAAAACAGGCGTATAATATTGTTGAGAAATATAGAGAGGCAGGACGATAATGTTCAAATCTATTTGGGCACGATTGGTACGTATCTTACGCGCTATGGATCGTAAATCCGCTGCCCTTACAGCCAACGACACGACTAAGAATATATCTGTTGGGCTTCAGAACCCGGCCCCCACCCCCCGAATTGGCCGCTGGTCGTGATGTTCGGTATGGCCGCAGCGCTGGCAAGTCTGATGAGCGAGGTGGCTAAACTGTGAAAAAGCATAAACGCCCTAAGTCAAAACCTTCACGGTGGATTGGTGAAGTTAGACTGTTACTTTGTTGTCTTGCTATGGCGGCAGTGCTTGGGATTGTACTGAAGCTGGCCGGTGCGGTTTAACTCTACCTATCCCTTACCCCTGCCCCGCGAGTTGAGGCGAGTCGCGTTTGAGGCGACGAATCGCATACTCAGCATCGTCTTTTGAGGGTTTCGTAATACGAACCCCTGATGTGTGCTGATTAGCTCCGTTTCGCTGTATAGGCTCTAACTCCCCATCCAAGAGCGCCTTCACATTCTGACGTAATGCGCCCATACGGTCACGCCATCACAATACTAATTGCTTGACATATCGTATATATATACGATATACTAAATCTATGGGGATAACCTCCATTTAAACGCAAACGACCTGAGAGTTGGTACCTCTCAGGTCGTTGGAGTAACTCTTTAAGGAGTCACTAAATGTTCGCTGAACAGAATTATAAGCCAGAGGCGCATCCCGCGTCAATCATTCCGTCCTTTGACCTTGAAATAAGTAACGTTGTTCACTGGTATGAGCCTAATGGCAGCCTGCAATCTATCGAGCTAATCGAGGATACATATTGGGCCGCAGCGCTGTATGAACTGACACCCGGCTTTTTTGCGCTCGAAAATAGACATGCACATAACTTTTTCAAGGGGCCGGGCGCATCTTTCCCCCTACAACTTGGACAATCGGTTTGGTTTCAAATTGATGATAAATGGCAAGCGGCCACAATCACCGATTTTTATCTAGAGTCTGACAGCGAGTGGTTTGCGGTTCTCGAATATCAAATCTGGTACGGCATTATTCAGGACGAAAAACCATTGTGTGAGGTACGAACCTCTGAGCCTGAGTTAGCCGAGGATGTTGAATATTCAGTGTGGTGCGACGCCCGCAGCGATTACGAATATGAAGATAAGCGCGATAACGGTTAATCGAGGGGTGTAGCTAAATGCCCCTCTATATGGGGGGCATTATGGCAAAAGGTAAACAGCATATGACATTAGCACAAGCGGTTGAACATCTTAAAACGGTTGAAGGCGTGAAGCCTTACAAGCTGCCGACGCTGCGTAAGGCGGTTCATGTGGGCAAACTACCGGCGAAGCTGATTGATGCACCTGTACCTTATTATCAGGTCACAGAGGCCGATTTGATTGCATGGGCAGCAGCAGACAACCATAAGCCGGGGCGCAAAACAGAATGAACGACAACACAACCACCGAGAAAGTTGTTTTTATCTACCCGATGCGCTCATGGCTGGTCGAGATCCTTTATATGGAATGGCCGCACGGTGGCACCAATTGGGAATATCGCGTGTTAGAGGGTGGCGTTAAACGGCATCAAAGCACTGACGAATACGGGCAACCGGAAGCCGCCGCCTGCGATGCGTTCAGATGGATTTTAGACTCTGACATGGCATGGAAAAACGGGGGTGCAAAATGATCGTGATACACCTACCCTACTCGCTGCCCTTACCGGTTTCCAACCTGCCTATCTCGCGGTTGAGCTTTTCGATTTTAGATTCGGCGGCGACGAGCTTTTCTTCTAGCAACCGATCCCGCCCGCGCTGCTCATCAAGGGCAGATTGTAAACGTTTGATTTCTGCGCCCATCATCTGCACCGTATCGCGTAGAGCTAAGACCTGCCCAGATACTGCCGATGGAACCAATGTGAGACTTGTTTCGGGCAGTTCTCCGCGACTTCCATTGGCAAGTGCAGCTTTCACCTCATCATACTTACCGCCCTTTCCGAGGATTTCTTGTGCCAGTGAGAACACTCGCAAATCCTCATCATCAAAGTGGCGTTGTTTGTTTTTGCCGGGGCGTGCAGCGACTGAAAGCCAAGGATCAAGCTGGTCAGACCAGTTTTTCACGGTCTGATGGGAAACTTTAAAAAAGGTTTGTATATGCTGAGTAGTGTATTCCATCACTCTATTTTAGCTGGGCGATTCAAGTTAGATCAACTTTGCGTCCTGCTCGGCTGGCAATATTTCAATGTTGATTCAAGTTATTGCGAAAACTATCAACCTTGAAATATAATCCCGCAAACATATAGTGTGTTACACATTAAAGGTGATGCAGATGGCTGGTAAACGTAAGCAGACCAAAAACCGCAAGCAAGTCAGACGGACAACGCGCCATTTTCAATTGCGTGTGGATCATCCGACCGATACCCATGTCGGTGAAATTCTGGACTACGCTAAGTCCCAGCGCCGGGAAGTGACCTTGATCCGCGATGCTGTCCAATTGTTTTACGCGTTAGAGCAGGGTGATATGACTCTGCTGCTCGATAAGTTTCCATTTGTTGGCGAAGCACTCACCAAGCAAACACCACCGGCACCTGCCGATGGGGGCGGGCAGTTGGATGAGATTAAAGGGTTACTGGAGATGATTGCGGCCCAGCAAAAGCCGCCCGGCGGATTGCTGATGCAATCGGCAGCGATGCCGACCATGAAAGCCATTGCCGTGCCGAAAGCAGAGGTTAAGCAGGCAGCACCTATGGATGCGTCAGAAATTGCCGACAACTTTTTGGCACAATTTAGTTAGTGGATTAGGGGAGGGTGGTGAGCGTTACCGCTACCGCTCACCATCCGCAAACATGGAGGAACGTAGATATTCCTTGTCTGTATATCTATAAGGCATTATGGCACTAGAAACTATTCACACAGTAGCCAGATAGCCCATTAATAACAGTCATTGGCACTAACTTCAGGTATTTCACGAGTAGGGCAGTTTCCCACAACCGCCCAACCGTGTATTCCAATATCGTAATCAGCATACGTAAAGGACATGTGTATCATGGTAACAAATGAATCGAATTCCGCTAGTGTTCCGGCCCGGCAGATGACCGGTTAAAGGGTTATCTTGAGCGCAAAATGGATGCGCTACACAAGGAAGATCAAGCCGCCCGCAATGAGCCTACACTACGGCTAGAAATGGTCACCTTAATTGATGATTTAAAATCATTACTTGACGACTATGCCGCCCAACTGGCAACGGTGCAGGGCGATAGTGGCGCATTCAATCAGGATATAACCCGCGATCTGCTTGTTTGGCAGCTTGCCAAATTTCTGGCGAGAGGCTTTATTGAGCGCGATCCTAGCGAACCGGCCATCTGCCGGGGGTGGCAGGTCACACAAGCCCACGCCCGCGATTTCTTCGCAGTCGGCAAAGACAGCAGCAACGCGCTGGTGGCGCTGGAAGTGAGCGATAGACCATGATGATTGCAACCAACCGTATTGAAATTGCTCACGAGTCTCAGTCGGCAGTAGAGGCAGAAACCAACGCCCGCATTTTCGATGGCCTGAAGATCGCTGATAAAACCGAGGCATTGGCTGCCGAATATGCGGAACAGGTGCTACCGTTCAGCAGTTCGATGCCTGAAGCCAAGGCGCAGGCCCGCAAATGGATCTGTGAGGCGCTGTGCGATTACGTCGCATCGATTGCAGACTATGAACTAATTTTCTTGAAGTGAAATAGCCGATACTATGCAGGCTGGTCAACTGATCGGCCTGTTTAATGTGACAGGCAGGAGAGGGCAGATATATGGATGAGAAAAGTCGTCAGACATATGAGACGGAGCGTGAAATGTACTTTCAGCGCTTAAAACTTGCCCTAATATCGGCAATATCTAGTGGTGAGTTAGATTCTGTTTTGAGAGGGTTTGCCGAAGAGTACGCCGAAGTAAAATTAGAACGCGACCAACTTGCAACAAAAATAAATCAATTGATTGCACAGATCACATGGCACTTTGATGAATCGCTCATTGACTATCAAAAGAGTAAAAGTAAGCGCGGCGAAATTTCTAAACAGCTCAATGAAATTGCGAGCAACGGTAATATTTCGTATCCCGCAGCGGTTTGGGTGAATATGACAAAACCGATTGATGAAATCATACTTGAAAATGCCAATATTCTTGAGAAAACGCCAAAATCTCGGCATGCAGATATTCTTATTGATGCAATGCCAGATTTAAATCGCATTATTGGCAGAACAAAACTAAGTGCTTGGTGGGACGCAAGAAATTTTGTCACTTCATTGGCAATCGGACATTCTGATGATCCAAAGATGATATGTTACGAAATACTGCGGGAGCTTCGGGGCAGGGGTGAAGCGAGTATAGAAACCGTAAGCCGACTTCAATCAAACTGGATTCGTGAAATCCTTACACGCAGTGTGACCCCTGAAAAACTTCATCAAGGTATTAATCATGCTTATCGATTCAAAAACCAACAACGGCTTAATCAGGGGCAATATGCTGTGATGCACCAGAAGGCTGTAGGAAGCGAAAGTAACTTACGCCTTTATATAGGCTATTTGAAAACAATCGAAGAGCTGGCAAAGCATATTCCTGATGATGTAAAAGCCGCAATTGATGCCAGCTTTGATGAATAAATTGCATTATAGCGCTTTTGTGCGGTTTTATGTGGTACATTGCATTTGAGAGAGGCAATAGAATTAAAAAGCTATTCAATCTCATAAAACGGGTGGCTAAACAAAAATAAACTTAGCCGCAAAGATTCGCGGAATCTTCCGCCCATGCTAATATAAAGCAAAACGCCCACGTGTTGAAGTCACGGGGGCGCTTTTCAGACAATTGGCCTAAGCAATTCCAACTTCTTGACAGTGGGCGGAAAAGCTAGGCACGGCAATACAAAGGAACGCATTCTAATGCATAGTTTAGCACAGGTTTGTCTGACATATCAACATATTGATAGAACTCTAAGGCAAACTCTGAGCTTTCCCCCCTCCGTTCCTGTCCTGCCGTCGCCCGTGCCGTTCAAGCCCACTGTCAAACTTTTGAACGGCACATTATGGCGAACGGCAAAAATATGGACATCCGCCTCAACTTAAGTAATGCATTTCTCAACAAAGAGAATCTAACCGGCAAGCAATCGGCTTTCGGTAACAGTTTTCACCCGGCAATAGTCACGCTGCCAGCACTGGCCGCGCATATCGCCGAGGGTAAAGCGTTCACCCTGCACGCGTTCAAGCGCAACCGCCGAATCGGCACTGAGTGGGTATCCTCTCAACTGCTGGCGCTCGACCTTGACGACTGCCCCTTATCGGCGGTCGAAATCGCAGCATTGCCCGACATAAGCCAAAACTCTTGGCTTGTGTACCCATCACCCAGCAGCACCCCCGAAAAGCCTAAAACCCGTGTGGTATTTGTGCTGCCCGACGCTGTAACAGAGCCGAAGCGCTGGCAAGCCCTTCAGCTTGGCCTGATGGCTCATTTTGCCCACCTTAACCCGGATAAGGCCTGTAAAGACTTGGCGCGGCTGTTTTATGGATCGACACAGCCGGGGCATATCGTGCTGGGCAACGTGGCAAGCTGGGCGTGGGTGAGTGGTTTATGTGCGCCTCTGGCCGCTGCCGATTACGAAAAGACATTAATTCGCCAGCAGGAAAACCGGCAGGTTGTCACCTCTGGAACCCGCGCCGAAAAATACGCACAAGCGGCCTTTAACAAGGCGATTGCCGAGTTAGCAGGGGCAGGGGCAGGGGAACGCAATGCGACCCTCTTTAAGGTCGCGGTACAACTGCAAAGCATGGCGCTGGGCAACTGGCCGGGTATCGATAGCGCCACCGTTCGCAGCGCGATTCAATCGGTGTATGGGGGGTGGGAGAATACCGCCAAGTCTGAAAAGACGATGGAAAACGGCTTTAAAGCAGCGTCCGCCAAGCCGCTGGAGCTGCCCGCCGACCAATCAAAACCCACCAAAACCAACCAAAAAGAACGACGTTTAAGCCCTGTCACCCTGCCAACCTTCACAGCCGATTTAACCGTTAATTTACGCTATATCACCGAACTAAGACCCGGCGCGTATCGTGGCAAGCCTACACTCGCCATCAAATCGGCAACCGATACCGGCAAAACCGAACTCCTTAAAAAATTACTCGCAGTGCTGGCCGCCTCGGCAACTGTGCTGATTATTACCCACCGCGTATCACTGGTTAAAGGCATCGTCAAACGGCTGGGGATTCAGGATTATCAAGATTTTAGCGAGCTTGAAGGCAAAGATAAGCAGCTCGTCAGAAGCGTTGCACAAATCGTCACCACCATAGACTCACTGCACCTTCAGGCTGGCCGCATTTTCGATTATGTGATTATCGATGAAGCAGGGCAGGGACTACGCCACCTGATCGACGGTGGCACGCTCGGCGACCGCACAATTGATATTTATGATATGGGAAAACAAATTATCGCCGATGCCAAGCATGTTTGGTTTTTGGATGCGGGCATGAATGACCATGACCGCGAATGGCTCAAAGCGGTGAGAGGTGATGTGTATGCCATCGAGAACACCCACGGGCCAACGCGCGTCGATACCGTATTACTAGATAGCCAAGATGCAGCCATCCAAGAGGCCGTTGAACAGGTTGGGGCAGGGCAGGGTGTCGTTTTAATTCCCTGCGCCACCCAACGCGCGGCACGATATATCCATAAACTTTTAGGCCAGCGCTACCCTGATAAAAAGGGGCGATTGATTAGCGCTCGAAACAGCAACACAACCGATACAAAAGCCTTTGTGGGCAAAATCGGCGATACCAGCGCCTTACCTGCTGATCTGGATTGGTTGATTTACACCCACAGCATGGGAACCGGTGTGAATATTCAATCACCGGTGGCGGCTGTGATCGGCATTTTCGGCCAACCTTTAGCGCCAGCCGATTGTATGCAAATGATGGCTCGTGGGCGTGACAGCGCCAAACGTTTTGCCTATGCACCGGGTGCAGCCGGTGGGGGCGAAACCGATGCCGCTGCGCTTTTATCCGATGAGCTGTTGGCCGCCGAAGAAAGTTCCTACTTTGGCACACTCCCACCCGATGCCAGCACAAAAGGAGCGGCCCGCCTTGAGGCCGTCTACCGCGCCCAACGGAACCGCGAATTTGTCGCCTATGCTGATTATTTTGCGGCTTATTCAGAAGCCGACGGTAGCAGGGTGGTACTCGGCAAAAGGGACGTTCCTAGCGCCCTTAAAATCGATTTGAAGCTGATTGCAGAATATGAATCAGCACAGATCAAAGCATGGGCACTTGATACCATCAACATCCCCGCCGTTGATAATGACATGCTCGAAAAACTGCGCCGAACCGGCAGCGAGATTACCGACACCCTGATTGCGGGTAACCTGCGCCACAAAATTCAGGATACGGTTGGGCTGCAAATCAATGAGGAAATTTACACCCGCTACCGCACAGCAGAGCAGCGTCGGCAGTTTATCCGCTTTTGCAGCCTGTTTGATGAACAAACGGCACTTGAAGAGATCGACCGCCAGCAGGGCGTGAATCGTTTGCCACTGCACCGGCGCAAGCATTATAGCGCGGGCCGCGCCCTGTTTATGGGCATCCTCAAGCGGGCTTTTGATGTGGATACCGTGGAAGCCTTGAAAGACATTCTCGCCGATATGCCTGCCGATGAATTAACCGCGCGGGTGGGGTTCATCGGCCAACAGCACAGTAAGCAGATTCGCGCCGTTCTAGGGTGGCGTGAAGCCGTCGGCTCACAGCTCGATAATCCGATTGGTTTATTCCGATGGATCTGCAAACGGTTCAAGATTGTGGTGGCTGGTCGGCGCACGACTCGCAATGGGGTCAAGATATGGTTGTATTCACTCGAAACTACCGAGTTTGAACGCGAGATGATAAACGCCCGCGCACGACTAGCAGCCCAAAAGGTGAAGCGAGAACAGCAAATTTACGAGAGAAATCCACTTTTCAACAGTACTGATACAGACTTTGTTGAAAAGTGTCCTACCGCAAAACCGATCATCATTCTTGACGTGAAGCCGATCAAGACCGGCACGGGTGCAGCCAAATTCAATCCCTTTAACACCCGCAAAACTATCGAACAAGGGGCGGCCTAAATGGATAAGACGATGCGTTTGACGATCAGCGTCCCCGGCGACAACCGCGCGATTGATCCGGGCGCGGTGCTGGCCGATTTGGCACGCAAGCTGAGTAGCGTCTCGCTGGCTTCGGGCCAGCACGAAATTATCATTTTTGCCGATGGCATGGGAACCGGCCAAAGCCGCGTCGATGGTCCAACAGCCAAAACGAAAGGCAGGGTAGGGTACATGACCACACGAACGAAAGTTACCACCCGCTGGATACCCGGTACAAAGGTGCAGCGTAAACCATCGCGACCATTAGCGGAAAACCGTTGCAAAAAGTGATAAATTGTGTGGTTAGAGCCTTAGAAAACCACAGTTTTTAGACATTCTACGAAATTCAAACTGCAAATCTCCCTTAGACCTATTTACATTTGACTGTACTGTTACGGTCAAAATGAGGGAGAATCGCTAGTATTTCACTAATGATTTTGCAAAAAGTGAGGTAATTATGGGTGGCAGTGGTTCGACTCGCTGGGGATTGCACTGGAAGAAAACCACAGTTGAGGTATGCCTCAAATTTTCTCTGACGGATATAACGCGTGCATATCGTCAACCGCTGCATGAATTGGTTGGTACACTAGGCTCAATAACATGGACTAACGGATCATCCATAAGTTATGGTATTCAGCGTGTAAACATGGATTTGCAGTTACATCTATGGTACTCGGTCAACAAGGAATCGAGAAAGCAACCGATTCGTATATCGAATACCGAATGCAATTATGCGACATTTTGGGGTTTTCTGCATATTCCCCCGAAAAGTTGTATGAATCTTTTGGATCAAACCCCAAAATGATTCGTGAACATCGTGGCCGGGTAAAATCTCCTCATCGATATA
>JACDGI010000217.1 GCA_013821665.1 Anaerolineae bacterium | reverse complement strand
GGTGACTGCTTGGACACTCCACCGTAATGCTCACGCTGTTATGATTAACTGGTGCTTTAATCTCGACCATGCTCGTACTACATTGGCTCGTTTATATCCTTAGTAATTTCTGTGGTGGTCTACTAGTATCTTCAAGAGGAAATTGTACTTTGGTTGTTGCTTTTCCCAAAGTAAAATATTATAATAGAACAAAAGTTCATAAAAGTCAAGTTATTATATTAAACTGCGAACAGCGAATTAATTTTGCGTTATTTGAATATATGTTTAATAATGTGAATTCAGCAGATTAAGGTCAGCAAAATGAACAAGCAAAAATTGCCGCACGGGATCGAGTGGACACGCGTTCAAAAATGCGTAGATGGCACTACGATTACCTTGCCGGGGTATACATGGAATCCGACAGGTGGTTGCTTTCATGGTTGTACATGGCAAATGCCTGATGGCTCGACAACAGAATGCTACGCGAAAACGGTGGCTGAACGGCTGGCTACGAGTTCATATGATCAAGGTTTTGAGCATCATTACTGGCGGCCAGATGCTCTCAAACAACCTTTAAAACTCAAAGATCCCGCTGGTATTTTTGTCGGCAGTATGGCCGACCTATTTGGACATTGGGTTCCGGCGGAACAAATTCAGCAAGTTATTGACGTGATGAAGCAAGCTGATTGGCATACTTTCCAGACGCTCAGTAAGTATCCAATGCGGTTACCTGAATTTAATCCATTCCCACAAAATGTCTGGGTTGGTGTGAGTTTACCAGCAGGTCACATGATGAAGGCGGAAGGTGCTGCAAGAGCATTAAAGGCATACCTGCGACATATGGAACAGGTAGAGGCCAGCATTCGCTTCATGAGTATTGAACCATTATGGTTTGATGCAGCATCCGTATTTGAAGAATGGCTTGAAACACATGATCGCTTACCGTTCGAATGGGTGATTATTGGGGCAGCCTCAAATGGACGGACAATATTTCAACCTAAACAAGAATGGGTGCAAAGTCTGCTGGAGATATTTGATAAGCAATGTATACCCGTATTCTTCAAAGGTAATTTGAAGTGGAATCCTTGGCGAGAAGAATTCCCTTCAAATCTTGTAGGTATCCCAAGTCAATTAGCAACTATGAAGATTGCGTAGGCTCTAAAACACAATCATGATTAAGTCTTTTTGTCTTACGTATTGGGCTACCAACAGGTGTTGAACAAAAGATTTTTCCTGATTTAATGGCTGTATCTACGGCTTTTATGTATTCAGAGTGTGTGAAATGCATGAAGTGATCTAGGACTATATAAACCCATAAATCTTTTCGACTGTTTCTTGGATATTTTATTGTATATTGAACTACTAGCTCAGTTAAATCCTTCGTGTCTCGCCAAGTAGTCCAAGGTAAATCCGAAAATAAAGTATCTTTGGTTTCTTCGGTATTCATGTATTCATTAAATGCTTTACACATAGCATCATTGAGAATAACCATCGCATCAGGGTGAGGGGAAGCAAACACCATATGATATTTGGTCACACTGTCACGACTCGCCTGAACTGGGCAGGAACCCGTGTATTTGAGATATCCGGTACTCGAAAGTCGCTTTTTATAACCGTCAATTACCATTTTCTCGCGCGTTTTAGTATCTAGATTTTGTTCAGACAATAAAGCTTCCTTCCAATAATCACCTCCTAAAGTTCTAGTTAATTTTTCGTGCCATTTCGCAATTTGCTCTTTGTTACTATCTTTATCGTAATATGCATCGCGCGCTGCAAGCCGATGGAGTATTGGAACATGGATGTTTATAAGAATTTCAGTACTATAATTGATGTCTCTCTTGAGAAATGGTTCTATGCTGCTGAACTCGCAATTCAAACCGAATGGATCAATATAGAGAAATACCGATTGGTTATTTAATAAAGGAATAACCGACTTTAACAAAATTTGCCCGTCTCCGAGTATTGGGGTTGCTGATCTACTAAAATTGGCTTTGTTAAGAATATCTTCAAGCTCTTTATGATATTTAGCGTCTTTATTGACAAAAATCGCCTTATATCTTCCTTTGGCAGCTTTTTCTGCTGCTTGGCAAATTATCAATGGTGATCCGGGTTCACCATCTGCTGTTTTTCCGGGTCCCGCGAATGCATCAATAAACAGAAGTGGATTTCCTTTTGTTACAATTTTTGTAGAGTAAGGTGTCATGTACGAGCCAAGTATCCTGTCCTTAATCCGTGACCAAGGATGATTATCTTTGCTCTCAAAGAAATTTTCAGTATCACTTGGCATAATTAAACCTCACATAAGCAATTAATAAGTAATAATATTTTAACACAACTGGTCTAATAGTCGTGAATCTACAATTAAATTTCATGGATTATTCACGATTCAGGCTCCAAATATAAAAATGAAAAGCGACCCAGATGAGGTCGCTTTTCATAATTATTTCGATTGTTTAGGGTTCTTATGCCGTTAATTCGCCCAACTTATCGACGTAACCCGCTAAGACCTCGAAGGTGTGCTCGACGGCTTCGGGGGTTGCCATATCGACACCTGCGACTTTGAGCGCGTCCACTGGATAGAGCGAACTGCCCGTACTGAGGAACTTGATGTAGTTCTCAGCCACTCCCGCTTCACCCGCTTGAATCTTGGCTGACAGAGCATGGGCTGCCGAGATACCGGTGGCATATTGGTAAACATAATAATTGTTGTAGAGATGCCCGAACTGCGCCCATGTGATACCGACGCGGTCACGGTCAACGTGCATTTCACTGCCATAACCTTCGCTAAACAGATCAGCCATCAGGCCAATCAAATCACTGGAGGTGACGGACTTGCCCTGTTCGATACGCGTATGGACTTCGAGTTCGAAGCGTGCCAGCGTCGGCATGATGAAGAAGTAGCGGTGCAAATTGCTCATGGCTTCTTCGATGACCGCGATTTGGAAATTGGCATCCGTGTTGGTCTTAAAGAGGTGCGCACGGGTCGTGGCCTGATTGAAGTTTGAGGCAACTTCGGCCACAAACAGTGAATAATCACCGTAGGCGTAGGGCTGAGTTTTACGCGAGAGATACGAGTGCATGGAGTGGCCGAGTTCGTGGGCGAGGGTACTCATCGATCCCAAGCTGTCAGTGAAGCTCATCATGATATAAGGGGCGGTGTCGTAAGTACCGAAGCTGAAGGCTCCTGCCGACTTGCCTTTGGTCGGGTATACATCTACCCAACGTTCTTCGAGGCAGCCGTTACGCAGTACGCCGACGTAATCTTTACCGAGCGGTGCCATGCCTTCGCAAATCCACTGCACAGCCTGTTCATAGGTGACCACCGGCGGATTTTTGGCGATGGGTGCCCAAATATCATACGGTTCGAGCGTATCAACACCCAAGGCTTTACGCCGGATGGCCCAATATTTATGCCATGTGGGGATATTCTTGCGGTAGGTGTCGATCAGGTTATGGAAGACTTCTTTGGGAACATTATTCTGGAAAAGTGAGGCTTCCAAAGCTGTTTCATATTTCCGGCCACGGGCATAGAACACATCGCGCTTGGCTGCTGCCAGATAATTGCTGGTCAGCGAATTTTTGAGGGTCAGGTAAGTATCGGCATAATTTTCCCACGCCTGTTTGCGGACTTCGCGGTCGGCGTTATCCAGCAAATTGTCGATGGTACTTTGCGCCAGCGGCATTTCTTGACCGTTGACCGACAGTGACTTGAACTGCATATCGGCATCGGTCATCATGTCGTAGGTGTTATCCATCTGGCCGAATGGTTCGCCAGCCATCGCCAAAATTTCTTCGACTTCTTCTGAACGAACATGCTGCTGTTGGCGGAAAAGATCGCTGAAATAATGTCCGTAGATCGCGAGACGGGTATCGCTGCCAACCCATGACATTATTTTTGCTTCGCCAATCGCCAATATTTCGGGGTTGGAAAAGCTGGTGGCCGCACCCACACGGGCATATAAACCGAAGGCTTGTCCGGTCATGCCGGTGGCTTCTTCATCGCCAGTATCGCAAGACTGCGACATGCGTGCATAGAAGAATAGTTTGCTGACGCGGCGCACCAATGTGGTCGAAAGTTCCAGCCAATCGGCCAGTTTAGAGGCGCTGTCCGCCAGATGTCCCTGAAACGGTGCAAGATCGTCCAGCGCTTTACTGACGGTTTCGAGTTCGGCTGCCCAGACGGCGCGTGATGGGAAAACCGCTTCGGCATTCCACTTGTACTGCTCCGCGATGTCACTACGCAAGGGTATTGATTGAGTACTCGCCATGATCACTCCTGTCGTTATTAAGTTCGTGTCGCATGGAAATAGTGTAGATGAAAGTACGTGCTGTGGATAATACCACCCGCGTTCCAGCGGGGTTCAAATCCGAGTAGGCTGGCTGATGTGAGCGTTGTTGGATCGCTTACAGGTCGTCTAGTTCGCCGTTATGCAGAGAGCTTTCGAACGCACGCCCGATC
Source organism: Anaerolineae bacterium (assembly GCA_013821665.1). Lineage (GTDB taxonomy): Bacteria > Chloroflexota > Anaerolineae > Aggregatilineales > Phototrophicaceae > CFX2. The sequence continues at coordinate 6,353 of JACDGI010000217.1, read as the reverse complement.
AACAGAATATGCTGTACCCATGTCGCCAAATCATCTTCGGTCATGTGATCCAACAGCGGTTCAATAATATCATCCGGCAGGCCGTTGAGAACTTCCGTCGAAAGGCAGGACATGGCTTGTTCCACAGAAGCCCGCGACTCCGGTGGATCACTTTCCATCAATTTTTGGAACCAACGCTCAACAATCGGGTGTACCTGCTCACAGGACGAACCGTAATCCAACTGCTGGTTGGCGAGGTCTTCAAATTCATCTAACCAATTCGGATCATCTGGATGTTGTGACGGGTCATTCATGTGATAAAAGTCCTCCATAAGCTAATCGGAGTCGATACGAAGTGCATGATTGACTTAGTAAAAGTGTACTCATCCGTTGCATAAATACAAGCAACCATACCGCATAATCCGGCTTTTTTGTATTAGAATTAGAACAAATTATTCAATTATCCACCTAGCGGTGCATCAGCTTAACCTTACATTTGTATTTTGGCTTATGGTCTATGGGGGGCATCAATTGACTGCTACAATAAGCCTCTTTCTATAGGTAGGGGGTGCGCCTAACATGCCCCTGATTGTGTTAGTGGTGGATGAAACTTAATAAATGGCTGGCTGTCGGCCTCGGATTACTCATCAGCGTATTCTTTCTGTGGTTCGCCTTCCGTAACCTGAATCCTGCCGCCGTGTGGGCGCAAATCCAGAACGTCAATGTGGTCTGGCTGCTGGTGGCGGCTGTGTGGTATTTCGTGGGCGTAACACTGATTTCGATACGCTGGGGATTCCTTTTGCGCTCGACAAAATTCATCTCCTTGCGCGGGTTGATTCCCTTGGTCGCCATTGGCTATATGGGCAACAACGTTTATCCCTTTCGCAGCGGCGAAATCCTGCGCGTTATCTTGCTGCAACGCAACTATCAAGTGCCGGTCACGCGGGCTGCTACGACTGTGGTTGTTGAGCGCGTGTTTGACGGTCTGGTCATGCTCACGTTTATTGTTGTCTCGCTGCTGTTTGTCGATATACAAGCTGTCGAGATCAAGCGGGTGGCGACGGTGGCCGCGCCGATCTTCTTGACGGCAGTCGTTGTGTTCTTCATACTGGCGACACGTCCTGACTTGCTGCGCCGCATATTACACATGATGGCGAATATACTACCGGGTCGTGTTCATAACCTGATGACGCGCTTGGCGGATGAAGTCATTGGTGGTTTACAAGCACTGCGTAGCCCTGCGGATTTAGCGGGTGCGGTGGTTTTCTCTTTCGCCAGTTGGATGGTGGAGGCCAGTGTTTACTGGATTGTGTCCTTTGCTTTTGGCTTGGGTGTCAGTTATCCGGTGATGCTGTTGACGGTGGGTGTGGTCAATCTCGCCGGACTCATCCCCGCTTCACCCGGACAAATCGGCGTGTTTGAGTTTTTCGTGTCGTTGGTATTGATCGCTGTTGGCGTAGCCGCTGACGTAGCTCATGCCTATGCACTGGTCGTGCATGTCGTCATCTGGCTGCCGGTGACGCTGGTTGGATTTTTCTTCTTGATCCGGCAAGGGTTGGGTTGGGGCGATATTACCCACGCCCGTGAACTGGAGCAGGTCGCCAGTTGATTGTTAGCCAAGCGGTGATTCATCTTTCGCATCCGGTGTAACCGCGTTACGCCATTATCTGGCAGTGTCCCTTTTATGGTTGGAACGACTTTTCAATTTACGCGGCGTGATGTCCTGATCGCACTGCTGATTATCGTCTTCGCTTTTGGTTATAGACTGCTGATTATCACAGATCGTTATCACAACGACAGCATCGCTTTTACGCCTCCGGCTGGTAGTGATCAGAGTGTCTATTACGACAGTATTCAAGGTGTCCACGAGGGCACTTTTCCGCCGAGTACCTTCTTTTTCCAACCGGGTATGTCCTATCTGTTGATTGCCGTTAGCAGCCTTATGCGAACGGATAATGCCGGTGCGCTGCGGGTATTTCTTGCGGCGATGGCTTCGATCAACTGTGGTGTGCTGATGGCTGTGGCACGTCTCCTCTTCGGGCGACGGGATGTAAGCGTGCTGGCGGCTATCCTGCTGGCGCTGTATCCGGTTGGGGCATTCTTCGATACTGATTTTGTGATTGTGTCACAGGCCGTCATATTGGTCACGCTGCTGTTGTTTGGCGTGCTGTGGCTGTGGCGATTTCCCCAAAATTGGACAGGCGCAGTCTTAGCCGGTTTAAGTATCGGCAGCCTTGCCCTTATGCGGCGTGAACTGATCGCGCTGGCACCGATTGTCGCGTTATGGTTATTGTGGCAGCGTCGGAATTATCGCACCGTTATGCAAGTGATTGCCGCCGGAATTTTTGCGGCCTTAGTGATCCTGCCGATTGGGTTGCACAACCGCGCTGGTGGAGCCGATTATCTGATTACGCCGGTGAGCAACGCGGAAATTTATCGCGGCAATAACCGCGAAGCCCGTGGTGATTATCGTTCGACGCAAGCGACCGCCACCAGCAGCGCGGATTACCTCTATAATCTGTGGCAGGACATTTTACTCTCGCCGCGCCGCTTCATCGAACTCGAACTGCACAAAATCGGCATGTATCTGTCACCGGATGAACCCGGTAATAACCTCAGTTATGTCGAATCCGGCAAAGCGATTTCACCGGTTTTGCAAATCAATCCGCTCGATTTCCGGCTGTTGGTTATTCTATTTTTGTTTGGATTGTTTGTGTTGTGGCGGCAGGATAAAGCATCGTTTGCACTGATGCTGTTGATCGCTGTGGTCATGATGGGGACGACACTGCTGATCTGGGTGGAAGGTCGTATCCGTACACCTGTGATTGTCGCCCTGATTCCGGTTGCGGCTTATACGCTTGTCACGCTTTGGAATGCTGTTGTCGCGACCATTCGCCGCCAGATGACAGGGCGGTTGGCACGTCCACTACTCATCCCGATACCCTTTATTGCTTTGATCGTCGTCGTCGCACAGTGGGCGTATGCGGCCTTACCGAATCCGGTGACGGTGGCTGCCTTACCAGCCGATGTTCAGCCTTCGTCCGCGCTATATGATGGTGCGCTCAAATTGGTGGGCTGGAAGGTGGAAGAACAGTACAGCCGCGCCGGAATTATTGCGCCCTATAACGCTTACGTCGTCAGTGTGTATTGGCAGTTGCAGAAGCCCGTAACTGCCGATTATCAATTCTCGCTGGCGTATTATGTCGATGGGCAGTCGCTTGTCGCTTTCGACCATCCGGTAGGTGGCGTGGCTTATCCCGAACTGACCACCAGCCAATGGCAAGTGGGGCCGATTTATGTGGAGCATCTGGCGCTTACGTGGAAAAAATTCGACGGGCCGGTCAACATCAGTGGCGATTTACTGTTGGTGGTTTATCCCGAAGGCCGTTCTGACCGGCCTTTCCACGCCGAAGGCTTGCCCGATTCACCGCTGGCGCTGCATATTGCGCAACCGGCCATCATCTGGGGCAATGGTAATTTTGACACACTCGCGAATAATCCTGAACAGAAAACGGCTGCCTTTGGCGATAAACTGCTGCTGAGAAATTGGTCGCTGCCATCTGCTGGCACAGTCGGTCAACCCATCAATGTGACGCTGGGTTGGCAGACGACCGAGCAGCCGATTGAACGCTCGTATTCGATTGGTGTTTATGCCTTTGATGCCAATGGGCAATTTGTGGCTCAGAGCGACAGTCCGCCGCATGATGGCCGCTTGCTGACCTCGTCGCTGCCGTTGAATTACAAGCTGGAAGATACCCACGCGATTACGCTCGATAAGGCTGGCACCTTTACGATCAAGATTGGGATTTACGACAACCTCACCAATGACCGTTTAGTGGTGCATGACTCGTCCGACAACCTTGCCTCAATCGGAACCGTTACGGTAAATTAGAATTGGGGTCTTGACCACTCACGAGGTAAAGAGGTTCAGCTAGGATAATCGTAAGCCACCATTTGGATATGGTGTGGATCGCCATTGTTGGACAGCTTCAAGAGCTTCCTTTGTACCGATTTTCTCAAGCGCGTGGGCAGCATAATCACACATAGACGGCCAGCCACCTACTTCTTCAAAACCGAAGACACGTTGTCCTTCCCCACTCCAATCGCTCAGTGTTTTTATTAAAATGGGAACTGCGCGAGCATCTTGGAGTTCTCCTAAGCCCTGTACTGCTTTTCTTCGTACAGGCAGATTTTCAAAAATCTTTTCCCGATTGACAACACTTATAAGCGGTTCAACGGCGCGAAGGTCGCTAATTGCAACTAGAGCGTCAATTGCCTGGTAAGTTGTTCCACCTATTTTGTCATCTGTATCTTCCAGCACTTGAATAAGTGGTTCGACGGCACGAGCATCTTTAATTTGGAATGTGTTCAGTGCCCAAAGAGTACTGAAGCGAACTTCTCTTTCCGTATCCGCGAGTTTTCGGAGAATAGGTTCAATTGCGGCTTCAATCCTGAGAGAGGCTAGGACACTGACCGCGCATCCTCTAACTTTTGGATTACTATCTTCTAGACATGCTATAAGGGGGTTAATCGCTCGTGCATCTGGTATTTCACGAAGCGCCCATATAGCTTTAACACGAACTTTAGGGTCGGTATTGGAAAGCGCCTGAATCAGTAATTCAGCAATACGTGGGTCATTGTGTTTAGTGAGTTTAATTAGTGCTTCAGTGTTTTCGTGAATGGTATAGTTTTCCGTATCCAAGACTTGTTTGACGAGAAATTCAATGTCCTCCACTTTCAAACACCTCCAGATACTGAATAAGTTTTGTGAAACTTACTTGTGCTGTCTACACCTTGTTATCCGAGCGCGGGTCAAAGGCATCACGCAGACCATCGCCCACAAAGTTGATGCTGAGTACGGTCAGCAAAATAAGCAAGCTAGGGAAGAACCAATACCACGGCGCGTTTTTAATGACTGTGAATTCCTGTGCTTCGGTCAGCATATTGCCCCAACTGGCAGTCGGCGCTTGCACACCCAAACCGAGGAAACTGACATAGGCTTCGGTCAATATGGCTGTGGCAACGCCCAGCGTCAGTGAGACGATGATGGAGGCCATCGTATTCGGCAAAATGTGGTTGACGATAATCTTCCAGTTGGGAACACCAATCGCCCGCGCCGCCAGTATAAACTCGGTTTCTTTGAGTGAAAGCACATTGGAGCGAATAATCCGCGCCAAGCTCATCCAACTGGTCAGACCGAGGATTAAAATAATCACGACCACACTGCCGCTAAACGTGCGTCCTAAAAAGGTTATTGATGGAATCTTTTCGCCGAAGAATTTCGCCATGACCAGTAACAGGAGTAACTGCGGAATACTCAACATCGCTTCGGTAATGCGCATCAAAACCGCGTCGATCCAACCGCCGTAATAACCGGCAACAGCACCAATGGCTGTGCCGAAGCCCACCTCGACAATCACCGCGAGGAAGCCAATCAGCAGCGAGATTTGCCCACCATAAATCGTTCGTGAGAGGATGTCACGACCAATCCGGTCGGTTCCAAAGGGATGCTCGGCGGAAGGCGGTTGCAGCCGAATAGCGGTATCGTTGAAATTGGACTGTGCTTCGCTGAAGATAAACGAGCCAACCACAATATACAGAATGACGGCGACAAGAATAACCAAGCCGAACATAGCGGCACGATGCCGTGTAAAACGCCTGATCACCCGCTGGGTTGGGGATTGAGACTTAATATCTTTGTCGGGTTGGGTCAAGCGAATGGGCTTAGCGGCTGCGTCTGCGGTTGCCATAGGTAGCCCCTTTATGAGTACCGGATGCGCGGATCAAGCCACGTATACATCAGGTCGGTCAATAATTGGAACACCACAACCGCGACCGTGATAATCATCAGCAGTCCCATCAGCACCGAGTAGTCCAATAGTTCGAGATGGTCGAGAAATAAACGTCCGGTACCCGGCCATGCGAAGATGCGTTCGGTGACAACTGCGCCGCCCAACAAAAAGGGTAAATCAAGACCAATCAAGGTGGCTAAGGGTAAGGCAGCATTTTTGAAGGCGTGCCGGTAAAGGATGCTGCGTTCGCTCAAACCTTTGGCGCGTGCCGTACGAATATAATCCGAGTTAATGACTTCCAACATGTTTGAGCGGATATAGCGGCTGTATCCCGCCACGCTGATGATGGTAATGGTCGCCACCGGCAAAATCATATGCAGTGCCAATTGGCTGATGGTGCGGCCTTGCTGTGGCTCAAAGATGCCGCCTGTTGGTAGATAGGGCAGTCCCCATTCGCGGAACTTGACCGCGAATATATAGAGCAGACCAAACCCCACCAAAAAAATGGGCATGGAGAACGTAATAAATGAAAAGCCGCTGAGGACGTTGTCGAGTAAGCTGTACTGCCTGACAGCCGAAACG
>JACDGI010000216.1 GCA_013821665.1 Anaerolineae bacterium | reverse complement strand
GAAGTGACCGCTGCGGCTAACATTGAAACCCGCCGAACGCAGCACCTTTTCGGACGCATTCAAAGCGCGGGACACGTCGCAGATGGCAATCTTGCCACTTGGTTTGAGCGTGCGTACCATCTCGCGAGTGGCCTTCTCCTGTTCGGCAGCATTACCGACGTGGTGCATAGCGAGGCTGGAAACAATCACATCGAAGCGCTGGCCTGCAAAGGGCATGGTACGGGCATCCACCTGCTGCAAAGCGACACGTTCTTTCAGCCCCTCGACATCGGCATTTTTCCAGAAGACTCCTGCTGTGCCGCCGAAAGAATACGGATCATAAATGTCGATACCCGTCCCCTTGGCAGTGGGCGACTCTTTCAGACAGGCGAAGAGCAGTACACCCGATCCGCAGCCGACATCGAGGACTTCTTCATTACCCTTCCACGGGACGAGGTTGATGACACCGTTGATAAAACCAGAACGGGCACGTCGCAACACGAGGCCAATCGTCGTCAGCACGATAATGGGCAGATGCAGCAGCAGCGCCACACCAACTCCGATGCGCAGTGCGTTTGTGATGCCCAAATGCGTAAGTACCATGCCCAGAACCAGTATGATAATGCCCACCAGTGACATGTGCCGGACGGGTGATGGCATCCGCCAATGATAAACCGTCGAAAACGGCTGCTTGTTCATAAAATTATGGAGATGTGCGAAAGGCCCGTGTCCATGCTCGTGATTATGTTCGTGTTCATGTGCGGTACTCATGATTTTACTCACTCCTCTAAGTTCGATTGAATATAAAACACACTATTCAAGATTGAACACTGTGTTCGATCTTGTTATAATCGACTTAGTAAGTGAGGGTCAACAACCAGCTTTGGCGCTTTGTTCAAGGCTGAACAAAATGTGGATTTTGTACGGAAAGCAGGGCGGTTATAAAGAACAAAAAGGGCAGTCGGCAGGTTCAGCGCACGCGGCACTTGTTGGAAGAAGCCTGTATCGCCTTGATATTGGAAAGAGGTTATGAAGCCGTCACCATACAGGATATTCTGGATCGGGCAAATGTGGGACGCTCGACCTTTTATTCCCATTATACGGATAAAGAAGCTTTGTTGATGAGCCGTTTTCAAGCCTTGCAACAGGCTTTCGAAGAACATGCCCGCATCATCTTCGAACACGAGTCGTTCGATCAAATTGATCCGCAAACCATCACCAACTTACCGCTGATGATGTTGAAGTATGTGGAGCATGAACACCGTCTATTCAAAGCCATGTTAGGCAAGAACAGTGGCGGTAATCACCTGAATTACCAGCGCGAGTATCTCTTAAAGTATGTCCGTGTGATTTTGAAGCGGGTTGCTAAAACACAACTCGCGGCTTACGAGTTAGAAGTAGTTTCGCAATCGACGGCAAGTGTATTCCTGTCGATTCTCGTGTGGTGGGTGGATAGTGACATGCCCTGTTCCGCCGAAGAATTGTTCAGGCTGGTCATGCGCTTGGTCGAGCCGGGTTTGGTTGAGGTATTAGGCATACCTGCGCTGCCATTTTTCCCGCACACTACCTAACGGCCAAACCTTTGTTCGCCACTTAAAACGTGAATTTGCGTAGGGACGGCATACATGCCGTCCGTCAGCTATTTACAACTCTATTTAGTAAATCATCATCAGCCCCCTTCCCGCCGAAAAATGGAGCCGGATGATTGAGCATCTGGAGGTGAAAACGCACAAATTTTTTATCCATAACCGACGTTAATTAATCATGAACGGCACGGCAGAAAGTTCGAAATACAACATATCTCAGGTTAGAAAACTCGAACCAAACTCGATTGACGAATATGAATTTGTTCTAAAATAGACTTAGAGATTAACTTGGGTAGCACCACAATAAACGGTGGAGATTAACCGCTTGCCTGAAAAAGCAATAATGTGCGATTTTGAATTTGCATTTACTCCCTTCGCCCTGAGGGAGAAGGGGCTGGGGGATGAGGGTTAACTTTAGTGTCCACCACTTAAGGTAGTCCTACCTTAACTTGGATTGCACCACACTAAACGGTGGAAATGTTATGAAGATGTGATCCCATTTTGTAGGGATGAGGCAGGTCTCATCCGCGCCAACTTGCACTGTTATTTCACACTCACGCCGTAAATTTCACTGCGAAAATGAAGAATTTTGGGAACCAAAACAGGCAAATGGCAGCGAATGACAATCCACTCATGGCACCCTGCTGCCGCCGCCGCCAATTGATCCAGTACTTGCAACTTAAAACGGGCAACTTGTAACTGAATTTCACGGCGGTGGCGATAGCCGGGACATCCGCCGAATTTGTGTCATTTCAGCGGCACTAGCCGAGCTTCCCGCCGTTCAAAAATGTCAATTCGGCGGCAAATGTGCAATGAGTGCAGAAATTGCCGCATTTGCCGCTTTAAAACCTTATTCATAACGCAAATTGGACTACACTGCCGGACTCATTTCCAAACGAGTATTGCTGTTGTCATGAGTGCTTGTAGCTGAAGCCTCGGTCAACTGCATTAACTGCTGGCTGATGGTTTGTGTTTGCAACAGCGTATTCCGCGCCACACGCTCCATACGTTCGACACCAATGCTCATCTCGTCCAAGTTCTCCACCTGCTGCCGGATAATATCATGGACGGATGAGACGGCTTGCTGCGCCGCGTTGACTTGTTCCATCAGGTTGTGCATGACGCTGTCGGCCTCGGTTGCCACAGTCACACCCGCGTCAACCTGTTCCAGCCCTTCGTCGGTGGCGCGGATGGCGTGCTTCATCGCCGATTGGATTTCTTCCAGAATAGAGCGTACTTGACCGGCGGCCTGTGTCGATTGGTGCGAGAGCGAACGCACTTCATCGGCCACAACGGCAAAACCACGCCCATGTACACCGGCGCGCGCGGCCTCAATTGAGGCATTGATCGCCAGTAGATTAGATTGGGTCGCGATTTCGCTGACCGAGCCGATGATGTGGTCGATGCGTTGAGCGAATTGTGCCAATGTGCGGATGCTCTGCGCGACAACCGTGACTTTTTCGCGGATGCCGGCCATTTCATCCATGACCTGCTGCAAGGCCACGCCGCCGCTGGTGACGTTGGCACTTGCGTCGCGGGTGGTGTGGTTCATAGTGCGGGCTTGTGTCTGCATCTGTTCGCCGGTAGCGATATATTTACCTAACAGGTTATTAGTCTGTTCGGCCAGCGTGAGTTGTTCTTGTACATTGGCCTCTTGCTGGGTGATAGTCTGGCGCAATTGCACGCTGGCTTCGGGTGCCATTGGCATGGTCGCGCTTACTTTATTATCCGGTTGTAGGGGGACAACTGCGACGCTTGGTTCTTCAAGCGCGGCTCGTGAGGTGTACAGCAAGGCTACTACACCTACCAAACAGATGAGCGCAAAACCCACCCAACCGGGGACAATTTCGGGTCGCAGCGTCACCAGCAGCAAGAAAACAGCCGCCGTGCCCACGATCATAAACAACCATTGTTGACTGGTTAAGACATTTTGTTTGGGTCGCTGCATCATTCGCACTCAATATTCATAGTTGAACACTGATTTTATCTTACGCCCAATTTGGATTATGGCGACCTTGAGTTTATGCAAGCTGGATGATGAAGGGCTTATTTGCCGGTGCTGGCCTTTCGTTTGCCACGCGGCGGATGGACTTCCTCTAGTGGCAATTCAAAACCAAATGTGCTGCCCTTTTGGTATTCGCTCTTGAAGTGCATCTCGCCCTTGTGGCGCTCGATGATGCTCTTGACCAGATGCAAACCTAAACCCGTACCGCTGATGCCGCGTGTTTCGCGGGTCTTCACACGGAAAAATGCTTGAAATAGATTTTCTTGTTGGTCGGCTGGGATACCATAGCCGTTGTCTTGTACAGTGAACACTGCGCGATGACCTTTTTGCGCCAACTCCACCCGGATTGTGCCGCCTTCCGGTGTGTATTTAACCGCGTTGGTCATCAAATTGACAACAGTTTCCGGCAGCAGGAAACGATCCGCCTTGACGTATAAGGGTGTATCCGGTGTAGTTAATTCATAGGTTTGATGTTTGAGCGCGGCCTGTACCTTAATCTGGGTAAAGGCCGTGCAGATCATTTGCTTCAAATCGACACGATCAGTCGCCATATCATGACCGGCTGAAATGCGTTCCAGCGTCAGAATGTCGCGCGTAATTTTATCAATGCGGTTGATTGAATCTTTAATGGTCGTGATTTGTTCCCAGTTGGTTTCACTGAGCTGTTCTCCCAAAGCATCCGAAAGTATTTGCACATAACCGGAAATTACGCCTAATGGATTGCGCAGATCATGGGCTGCAATGCGGATCATCTGGGTTTTAAGTTGTTCTAGTTCGCTGACCTGCTGGTACAGGTCGGTAATTTCGCTCAGGTGACGTTCGGTCATCAGATGTAATCGGGCGTTATCCAGTGCCGAGGCAATCCGAACCGTCAACACTTTCAGAAAGTCGAACATCGGACGTGTGAAAATACCTGCTTCCGCCGTTTGAACATTGATGACACCGATTAACCGGTCTTGCGACATCAGCGGCAGGGTCATCTGGGCGCGTGTTTCCACCACATTAGGCATGTAATCTTTGTCGAGGTTGACATCCGTAATGAGTTCGGGGATACCACGCTTGGCAACACGTCCGACGATGCCTTGCTTCAAGGATACGGTTGTGCCGACCATCGAGGACGGGAAGTTGCCCACCACATGGACGACTCGCAGCTTGTCATCTTCCAACACATGAATAGCGCCCGCGCTGGCCTGACTGATGTGTAAAGCCGCATCCAGCGCGATCTGCAAAACGTGGTCAAAGTTCAGACTTTCCGTCAGCTCCATATCGACACGCCGGATGATCTCCAGACGGTTGATGTAGTCATTACGATCCGATTCGGTTCGCTTGCGAACATCAATGTCCCGCCCGACCGATTGGAATTTGACAACCTCGCCGCTGGCATCGAAAATCGGCGTGTCCGTCCACTCGAACCAACGCACCGACCCATTTGCCATCCGAACCGGATGCTCGTATTGGAAAGGTCTGCCAGTGACACGCGACTGGTCAATACGCTGCAAAATAGCAGCGTGATATTCCTTAGGTGTATCGTCCAAAATGCTGCGACCAATAAAGTAATCGCGCGTTTGGCTAAAGTAGCGGCACAGCGATTCATTTACAAAGGTAAATGTACCATCTGGTGTGTAGCGTGTAATGAGTTCGGAATGTTCTTCGACCATTGTGCGGTAACGTTCTTCAGATTGGCGCAGCGCTTCATCTGCCCGACGACTTTCGGTCACATCTGACATAACGCCATCCCAAACGATGCTGCCATCTGGCAGATGGTAGGGCCGCGACTCGACCCGCCGCCAGCGTTGCTCGCCATTGACGATGACCGCGCCTTCCCAGCGAAATACCTGTGGCTCCTCCAAGTTGGTACGTACCATCGCGTCATATTTCACGCGGTCTTCCGGTTCGATTTGGTCGAGCAGCACATTAGCATCCGCCATCACAACTTCAGAATCTAATCCCGTCACATCTTTGCAGCGCGGGCTGAGATACTCGTAATAGGCGGCGTTATTGCCGTTGCGCCGTATGCGGTAGACCATTCCCGGCATGTTGGCGACCAGTTGGTCGTAGCGGCGGTTGCTCTCAAGGAGTTTTGCTTCGGCTTCTTTCTGAACATAGAAATGTTCTAGCGAGATTGCCAGCATGCCCAGCACTTCAAGCTGGTACTCCTGCACCGGTTGGTGGTGTATCAAGTTATCGGCTGCAAGCCAGCCAATCACATGACCATCTTTCCACATCAGCGCCATCGCGTTCCAACCCCGACTTACAACCTGCCAGTTGTCGTAGAGGTCAACATCTTCACGGACACGGACGCGCTGCTTGCCGCGCACCGATTTACTGATCAATTGGAATTCGCTAGAAAGGGCATGGCGTGTTTGGCGCTCATCACGGATTTCGCCTTGAGCATCCACGCCATAAGTACCCATAATCGTTTCAGTTTTGTGGTCGAATAATAACAAGGCGATCCGGTCAAACTCTAGTTTGGACTGTCCAAGTTCGATGGCCCGTTTACACATCCCCTCGAACGACTCGATATCGCCGAGTTCAAAGTTAATTTCATTGAGCGCCCGCTGATACTGCAACGATTTGCGGAGCTGTTCTTCGCTGCGGTGAATAGCATCTTGTGCCTCCACTTGTTCGGTGACATCGCGCGTCAGTCCCAGAATGCGTTTGACATTCCCGTCGCTGTCATGTTCAAAAGCGGTGTTACGCAAGTGCAGCCAGCGGATACTGCCGTCTTTATGTTGCATCTGGTACGTTGCTTCTTGCAGTTCACCGGCTTTCAACACCTTAAGTAACTTCATTCGCTGGTAATAGCGCTCGTGTTCAGACGGATGCAGCATCTCCAGCAATGCATTTTTGCCCATCGCTAAGGCTTCATCAGACGTATAACCCAGCAGAGCCGCAAAGGGCCGGTTCGAGTAAATAACATTCCAGTCCTCAATATCAAACACGTAGATCGCGTCAGGAATAGTCGTGTTGATTTTCTCAACGAAGAACTGGCTGTCTTTTAATTCCTGCTCGATACGCTTGCGTTCGCTAATATTGAGCGCTGAACCAATCATGGTCGTTCTGCCGTCAATATCGCCCCATGTCGCAACGACATCCAGCCAACAAATCGAACCGTCTTTTCGGATGAATTGTAATTCACTGCGCGGTGCTGATAAACGACCTTCATGGTATAACTGGATAGCATGTCGTATTTGATTGTGGTGATCGGGGTGGATGAGCCTATAGACACTCGTTCCGATAAGCTCACCGCGGCTGTACCCGATGGCTTCTTCCATAGCAGGATTGACGTAAGTAAATGTTCCGCCTTGAGCAACGAGAAACACAATGGAGCCAGCGTTTTCGGAGGCGAATAAATAACTTTTCTCGATGTCCTGCCGCGCAGTTTCCGCGAATTTGCGACGGCTGATGTCATGCAGCAAACCATTGCAGCCCATGACTTCACCATCGACGATCATCAGCCGCACAATTTGTTCGACCCAACGGGCTTCACCGTTGGCAGACACGACTTCAAACTCCATCGTCGTTTCGGGAACAAAATTCTTAAACTGTGCGACGTAAAAGGCAACCACTTGCTCGCGCCATGCGGCATCAACCATCGTGGTGAAATGCGTACCGATAATCTGTGCGGGTTCAAATCCGAGTACAGGCTCGACCGCTGAATTCACATAGACAAAATAACCATTATCATCCGTCACAAAAAAGACGTTGCCTGCCGCTTCGACTAAATCGTGGTAAAAGGTTTGGAGATAATTGATTTGGTTGTCACCCGCCGAACTGGGTATGGTATCGATCACATCAGTCATAACCCTTTTCACCTCTAAATTGTCCTTTACAGCCAGCCAGACCTTCAGTGAACACTGCCTAATGAGAATTGTAAACTATTTCAAATTAAATTACATTAAGCATTGCGAAATTATTCCCTAATTTGGTACTGATATACTGAATTGGGCATGATGAACCTCCTGATTTATTACAGTTGCTAACTTTTAAAATTACATTTTGGGTTCAAAATGAGGCTTATGAGAGTACAAATCAAATCGGCACTAGCCAACCAAAGCAAGAATAGCTTGTGTGTCAATATGCCTATGTTGTCGTATTTGTAAGATTGCCCCATTTATGACAATCAATCGCCTATTAAGCAGTTATAGGCAGGGTACCTTCGACGCGATTATAATCAGAGCATGATCAGAAATTTTTAAGGAAGATGCCTTCATGACAACTAATTTCCAATTACAAGATGAAATCCGTGCCAATGCCGAACTGAACGCTATGCGCGCCAAAATCGTCCGTTTCGGTGCGTTGCTTTATGACCGCCGTTTGACCGACGCTGCCGGTGGCAATATCAGTGCGCGGGTCGGTGAATATGTGTGCATCAGCCCCCGTTACAGCGGCAGCGCCCGCCAATGGCAGCTTAAGCCTGAGGAAATTCTCATCGCTGACAAGGATATGAATATTCTGGATGGCACTGGCGAAATCTCGCGCGAATCCAAGGTTCACTTCCGGCTGCATCGTGAATTTGGCGAACACGGAACCGGTGTGATTCATGCCCATGCCAAAAATATCTTGGTGTTCGCAGCTATGAACCGTCCCATGCCCGCCGTCTTGGAAGCTACCCAGAAGTTTGGTACGGTTCCGGTTGTTCCTTATGCACCAGCCCATGGCAATGGATTGGCCGAAAGCGTATCGGGCGGCATTCGTGGTAATGAAGCACGTATTTGTAAACAGGCGGCGGGTGTGATCGCGCCGTGGCACGGTCTGTTCGTCATGGGCAAGGATTTGGATGCTGCCTTTGATGCTGTTGAGCGTATGGATAACAACGCTTACTGTATCCTGATGTCTCAGTTACTGCGTAATGCGAATATGTTGGATGACGAGCGTCAAGCGCTCGCCGAAGCACAGGCCAATTACAAAGAGTGAGTGAACCTTGGCTAGAATTTGATAATGGTCGCAGTAACCAGCAAATATCATCGAAGAACTAACGCGCTGTAGGGTACGTAGCCCTATCTAACAGGGCAATCGGGTTGGTGAGGATAACTTGCCACCCCGTTTTATTATCAAATTCTTATTCATACTACAGATTTTCTGCTGAACCACCGTGTTCAATTCCTATAACATCAGTTATCATAACCGTATCATTTTTCTGTGGTGAGTGAAGATAATGAACCAACTTGCTAAAATCCCTCCCGTACAATGGTCGCTGCACCATCCTCGTTTGGCTGCTTGGATTGTTTTGTCGCTCGGCATGGTGATCCTGCTGGTGGTCGAAGCCAAAGATGTAGGCTTGCTGGCAACCCAATGGCTGGCGTTGGTCGTGGCTACCGTTCTGGTGGCTGGAGCCTGTGTGTGGATTATTAGCTGGGAAGATGCTGATGAGGCTGAAGAAACTGTGGCCGTAACACCTATAACTACACCCGATGCCGAACCTAAAACAGTCGAAGTCACCGAGCAAAAATAAACCGCTTACATTTGATAATCAAGAAGTTGAAAATAAAAACCGCTTTTGTTATGAAGCGGTTTTTTTTGTTTGATGGAGGCGGAGGCTTGTCTCCGCCGCGCTTGATTATTTGCTCAGTTAGTTGAACTGCGCTTGGAATATCTGGCACAATTCCGGTGTAGTCGCTGCATAGACGTAGTTCAGTGTCTCATTGTTGACAACTTTATCACCACTGCCGCCGCAGGGTTGGATCTCATTGGTTGCGGCCTGTGCTGAAGGACCTGAATTCAGGACGCACGACAACAAATTCCGCTGAAGGCGCGTGGTATTGATAACCGCCAGCACACCAATTTTTGGGGCTTGGGGATTAGACGCAATATTTACGTCGGTATACACCCGTGCTGCCACTGCACCCACAGCCTGATAGCAGCTAATCATATTGTTGAGCTTAGCAATCGCACCTGCCGACACGATATTGCCCGTCAGCAACGAACCTGCCGCCCCAACTTTGGTCAGTGCATCGGTCACGTTGGCTGCGTCGGTCGAGTTATAACCGGGGATGTTAGGCGGCACGAATTGCTGTGCTGCCGCTGCATCCGTGTTTTTATCACCCGTTGAGGGAACCACTTGGCAACCGACCAGTGAAACCACTGCCGCTGCCACCAAGAATAATCGTTTGAACATTAACCCGCCTCCTCGTCCGCAAAACCGTTACGGTTCATTATTATTGTAGGCCATCCATAAGTTTATGCTAGGGCATCTACCCAACCCTGTCAGTCCCCACTTTCAGGGGTATTGCCCTTAAACCCTAGCTGTCAGCGGATGAGGCACGCCTCATCTCTACGGTTGAAGGCAACGCTCTTGACTATAGACTAAAACTAATGACTATTGACTTACTTCCCTGCCAATTCAACCAATAACGCATCGTGACTCTTAATCAACTGCGCTAATAATTCGCTGTCTCGTGCGGCATCGGCTTCCGGTGTGGGATTGCTGGGTTCGGTGGGCAACCACGCGGCGAAGGCTTCCGGTGTTTGCTTACCCTCGGCAATCGCGATAATCCACGACAGCGCCTCGTTGTCGTCCCATGTCACATGCTGACCATTGACCGCCAACATGAACAAAGCTGCGACCGTCGCCGTGCGTTTATTGCCATCCGCAAAGGCATGGTTTCGTGCTACCGAATGCAGCAGCACCGCCGCTTTTTCACCCAATGTCAGATAAGCATCTTCGCCGAAAGCGCTCGCCATCGGACGGGCAGCGGCAGCCTCCAACAAGCCGATGTCGCGCACCGCCCGCTTGCCCTCGACAATGCTGTGGATGGCCTCACCGGTCACCACTTGCTCATTGATATACACCAGTTCATCGACGGTTACATAACGCATAAATGCTGTTTACCCCCAAATGCGAATCACCTTAATCCGCTTGATTATAGCTTGCCGCAGCCGATTACCCATCTTGATAGATGGAGTGTTATATTAGGCTTGGTTTAAATTTTTCAGGGTATTAAGAGAGGATATAAAATGGTCGATCATCACCGCATTAATCAGATTAGCGGCGCAGTTTTTTTGATTGGTATGGGTATCATTGCGCTCCTCAATTATTGGTGGCCGGGTATCATGTTTGTTATTGGCGCGGCGCTGCTCATCCGTGCCTATATGACCAATCCGAAATTGGGTTATTTCTCACCGGGCATCATCGCCATTCTCATCGGTTTGCTGTATGCCTTCCCGAATATTATCGGTAACGTCAGCAGCCTGTGGCCGATTATCTTGATTTTGCTAGGTCTGGGCCTGCTTTTCGGTAAAGAT
>JACDGI010000994.1 GCA_013821665.1 Anaerolineae bacterium | reverse complement strand
TTTCACCATAGACCGGCTGATGACCATTCTTAACCGGCTCAACCGCCAGGTGGAAGTTACGGTGATCGTGCGCCCATTCTCAAGTGTACAACCACATTCTTCTGTTGCACCCTAATCATTATATCCCCTCCACATGCTCATTTGTATGCCTCAGCTGAACTTTAGCATGTAGTACAGTTTTCAAGGTGTACTATATATTGTGATAACTGATCCTTGATCTTCGCCCGGTTTAGTGGAGCTGAAGTTACTCCCCTAACGCAAGTAACCGTTCAAATTCATCAGGGCTGTGGTAGTCCAGGCTTGAATGACGCCGCCGGTGATTATAGAAACCTTCAATTAAGTACTCGACAGTTGTGAATTTAGATGGATTCAGATTTGACAAAGCAAAAATCAAGTCGTGCCAATCAGTTGCTTGGCGAAAAGACGATTGAAGACGTGGGCAATTTCCTGACCGCCGATTAAGGCATTATGAGCAGTCAGGATCAAATCTTGCATAAGCGACTGGACCTGCTGTCGAGTAGCCTCGCCGATGGATTTGTTGGGCGAGCGTTGCATTTTAGGCAGTGAGGCATCCAAACAGTCGAGGTGCAAGAGAGAATAGGCCACGAAAACCAGCGACCAATGTTTTTGAAAGGCTTGGGCAGTTCGCATGCGATATTCGTCAAGACCCAGCAGTTGTTTGCCATCCTGATAAAAAGTCTCGATAGGCCAACGAAGCAAGTAAGTCGCAATAATGCGCAGGGCGCTACAATCAGTGCGATTGGTCACCAAAACCACATAATTGCCGCGCCGTTCAGGATTATCAAAGCTGACCACGATGCGCACCTTGCCGATAGAAGGCATGCGCACTGTCATGGTAAATGTATAGTAAATGCGGCCATCAACTGTGATGGGCTTATAGGCCTGCTGTGGAATGTAGGGAACCAACGCTTCGACCTTGATCTGCGGTTCATCGAACGCAATGGGGTTGCCATCCGCGTCTCGTAGGCGGAAGCTATTTGTCTCCAGGTTGCGATTATGCTTCAAGATGCTGACCCAATCCTTGTGCAGTCGTTCGAGTACGGCCAGAAAATCAGGGGCCAGATACCAGCCATCAAAGAGCACCCAACCAAAAGCAAGTTTTCGGTCTAGCGCTTTTTCAACCAGTTCACGGGCGATGGTTATCTTTGTCTTGAACGCTTCGTCTAGCGCTCGAAACGCAGGGTCGGTGAGAAGGTGGCTATCCACTTGTTTATGCAAAGCAGTGCGTTCTTTCTTTTTCTTGGGTAGCTCGGTGACTGGGAAATGTTTCTCCACAAACGCCTCCCAGTTGGTAAATTCTTCATACCGTCTATAGAGACTCGCATCGACAGGATAACGGACGGCACCGCTCACATAGTGGCTGGTGACCAGATTGTGGGCTAGCGGGTACTGACCATTACTATGATTGTAATGATTGTCAACATACTCAAATAAATTGCCCACATGTTCACACAGGGTGTCGTCTATCCCCAACACCGACTCTGTTGCGATCCGCTGATGGGGGGCTGTCTGCGACTGCATATAGCTGACTCGCTTATCATTGAGGCGCTCATAACGCCAGGGGGCTTCACTCAGATACCGAGATACATTCGTCTTATCCGCACTATCAAGGATACAACGGGCCATATTCGCCATGCTTTTGTCGTCCAGCACCATTAGGCCCGTCACATAGTTCTCGAAATGGCGAACCTGTTTTTGATTCGCAAATACGGAACGAAATATTTCGCAATGTTCCTTGACCAGCGGTGCTACACTCACGATTGGCAATTGCATCTTGTTGGCTCCTTTTGACCCCTTTTTACTTGATGCAATCTATTGACACTGGTTTTTCCGCTTTTGTCAAAATCGAAAAACCGTCAAAACACAACTATCGAGTTAATAATCGTCGTAATCGTCTAAAATTAAGTTGGCTCTCTTCTGGGAAGCTTTGAACCGACCCTCTTGACCGTCCGACCGGCTTCCCGGAAGATGAAAGCTACACGTTATTTCTGGACGATGACTAAGTATCGTGAACGTGTGATAACTTGAGGCAAAACTTCTGCTTGTGTTGAATCAGGCTGGCACCGCTTGGGGGAGATGAATGATTAGGTTCGTTGGGGGGTGAACGCCATTACCATTTTCGTTCTTCTCGTTAGGATGGATCCGCTCTTCGGCTGCCTTTAAAATTAAATTTAACAACTCTGAATAGGTATAGCCAGCCAGTTTCGCCATCTTGGCCAGATGACCATCCCAACAC
>JACDGI010000215.1 GCA_013821665.1 Anaerolineae bacterium | reverse complement strand
CCAAAATGATTGAAGCGGGCACACCCAAATAGCTATTACCGGGTATGTGGCGATCATTACCGAGGGCGCAAAATTCGAGAACCGATAGGACGGCCATCACAAACCCCGTAATCAGGAAGGGGATGCCGCCAATATAGGTGAGGATGAGGATGAGCGGACCGCCAATGAGCGCGGTGACGGCACGCGTAATGAGATTGGAGCGATCCTGTGCTTGTTTGGCAGATGTTGACATGCTTAAACTTCGATCAAAAAAGTGAACGTTAATGAAGAATATTCTAACGGAGATTCGGTAATTTTGCTTGAAGAAAAGCGTTGAACCGCAGAGGTGCGGAGAATGCAGAGAAAAAACAGAGAAAGCCAAGTAGATACAAAAAGGACATAGGTTGAGCTATGTCCTTCATAAGGGTCAAATTGGCAATCAATAACGACTAGGCATGTACCCGTGTGCTGATTTTCGTGCGCTTTTGGTAAAAATCGTGGAAGTTATTATTGCTCGTCCACAAAATGAAGTTATAAATCGGATAGAGCGCTTGGATAGCATTAAACATTTCGTTCTGAATGACCTTATCATCCAATTGTTGGTCTTCGTGGCTGTACCATTTGCCAATACGCAGCCAGTCCTGGCGGTCGCTAAAGGTGTTCATCCACTCGTCCAGCACACGACCATACAACAAATGGTTGACGGTCAGGTGCATGTCGCTGAGATGTGTGCCGCCCCAGAAGCCCAGACGATAATCGCGATCAAGGCTGCGGAGTAAGGTGCGGAAGGTGGCGCGGTGTTGGGGAAGATCCAACTTGCCGATGAAGTTCTGTTGATCCCACCATGCTTTGGGTGAAAGCACGAGTTCGATGACGAAGTGTTCCGGTGTTAAACGCATTTCGATGACCGGATGGCAGTAAGTATCCACTTCTTTGCTAACGCCAATGGTTTCTTTGCCCATCAGACGTTCGACCATTTCGGCTTGTTCTTGTGAGCGGAAATAAGTCAGTACAACCGAGTCACTCTGGTCAAGCGATGCGGCTGATTTTTGTGAAACAATGGAGGTTTTTTGCCAGCGAGGATGAAGATCAAGGTTATGATTGCGGACACGGGGTAACAAGGCAGTGTGCAAATCCATAAATTTGCTGGTGATGCGTTGGACATCAACGCCCGGATTAGTCGGAATAGTGGCCTGCTCATTTGTAAAGTAAAACATTGGCTTGCCTCAATCAAAACATTGATAAAGAATGAAAATCATGCCCAAATCGTAAAGGTTATTTGCGATCTTTGCAATGCTTCTTCGCGAAATATTCACAAATTTCACAAAAGTTTCATGCGGAATCAAGCATACTATAAGTAATCCTATGTCTGAGCCTGTTGGGAATTACAGACTCCATTACGTTTTAATGTCATTTGAGCCAATATCACTATTCTTTGCTGTTGGCTGCCATGAATATTGAAGTAACAATACTATTGTCTGAGAGACTAACGCGAGTAGCATCCGTTGGCAAGGAAGCTTATAATAAAGGCAAGTGTTGCCCCCACTCCAATAATTTGTCTAATAACGTATGATTTGGCAGGAGGCGGTGTGAACTATTCATTAGTAGACCGGGCGAACACAACCATTCCATAGCGCTTGCTCACGGCAACAGCCCTCGATTGCTCAAACACTGACACTCATTTTGTTTGACCTATTTTTTGATACCTGCTCAACGCCGATTGATGATCAGCACAGGTATTTTTAAGACTTTATTTGAGATTGTGGTAAACGTGCTTAGACTGCATTTCAGAATAGGAAGATAAGGACAATTGTGTCTCACCGGAATGTGACTGATATGGCAAATCCGCAACAGGAATTGGAAACCAGCAAACAATTGCTGGAAGCGATTCTCGATAATCTGGTTGACGGCATCCTGACTTTCGATGAAAAGGGTGTCATCCAATTGGTGAATCGCGCCGGAGTCTACATTTTTGGATACGAAGGCGATGAACTCATCGGCCAGAATATTCGCATCTTAATCCCATCACTCGCCAACGATGCCAGCCAGAAAGAACTTAAGGAACTGCTGAAACAGGTCAGCGGGTTGGGTGATGAACTTGAAGGTCAGCGCAAGGATGGTCGAATCTTCCCGATGTATTTCGCTGTGAGTGAAGTGAACCTTGACCATCAAAAAGTGTATACGGCGATTATTCAAGACTTCACCGAGCGCAAGTTTATGGAAGCGCAGGTGTGGGAAAAAGAGCGCCTGAATATTGAACTGGAGAAAGAGCGTGGCCTGCGGGATGTGAAGAACAGCTTCATTTCAATGATGTCCCATGATTTGAAGACACCACTGGCAGCGATCCGGTTGGCGAGCAGTATGCTCCGTAATTATGGAGATCGTTCCTCAGCCGAAGAAAAAGAAGAAACCTACGACACGATTGATCAACAGGTCGAACATCTAACAGAACTGATTAACGATGTGATGATTATCAGCCGGCAGGATTTTACGGGCGCGGAACTTGATCGTGAGATTATCGACCTCGAAACCTACTGCCGTGACATTATTGAAGAGTTGCAACTGGCCTACCGCATGAAGCGTACCTTAAACTTTAATGGTACAGATCGCCGTATCGAGGCCTTGATTGATGTCAAAATGATGCGGCGCGCGCTGACCAATTTGCTGACCAACGCCATCAAATACTCGCCGGAAGGTGCGCCTGTTAATATGGAACTGGCTTACGCTGATTGTCAGGCGATTATTAAAATCAGCGATCACGGAATCGGTATTCCACAGGAAGATTTGCCCCGACTCTTTGAGCCCTTCAGCCGTGCCTCGAACGTGGGCGGTATTCCGGGAACGGGTTTGGGGCTGGCTATCGCTAAGCAAGCGATGGATTTGCATGGCGGCAGCATCACGGTTGCAAGCGAATTGGGCAAGGGCACGACCTTTACCATCATCCTGCCAGCCGAAGATTGCTAACATATCCGATTTTACTCAGATAATGTTCATGTCGTTCTACGGCATATTCTGCTTAGACAGGCTAGGCTTGTTTATTCACGAGTCTCTATTGTTAATACCTAAAGGAAACAGATTCTATGACACAGGCTGGCACCGAAGCACATCCCGCGAATAGTTTTTCGATTTTGGACGGACATCAATTCTTGAGCCTGACGACTTATCGCCAAAATGGTGAAGCCGTCACCACACCGGTATGGTTCGCGCAGGTTGACGATCAACTGTATTTGATGACTATGTTGGCATCCGGCAAAGCCAAACGCATTATGAATAACAAGCGTGTCACGATTGCCCCATGTGATCGAATGGGTACGCTGCTTGGGCCGTCGATGGAAGCGGTGGCACATGTGGTCAGCGAAGACGGACTCTCGGCAGCCGATGCGGCTCTGGCAGCCAAATATGGTGAGCTGAAAAAAGGATTCGATGCCCAACTGACCGATCCAACCCACCGCGCGTATCTTGTCATCACGGCAAATTAGGGTGCCCAATTTCATCGAGCGGGTGATGAATCCGGAGTGGTATCACGGGCGTGATAAACAGCCGCCTTTTTTTGAAGGTTGGTATTTCAAGCTGATCGATGCCAGCGAGCAGCATCGTTACGCGATCATTCCCGGTATTTTCCTCAGTCATGATCCGGCCAAGCATCACGCCTTCGTGCAGGTCTTGGATGGCTTAACGGGCGCATCGGCCTATTTCACCTATCCGCCGGAGCAGTTCCACGCAGCCGAGAACGACTTCGATGTAAAAATCGGGCCGAACCGCTTCCGCCGCGATGGGGTTCACTTGGCTTTAGAAAGCGAGTCGCTGGCGCTCAAAGGTGATTTGTCCTTCGAGAATACGGTTCCGTATCCGAAATCAGTTTATGCGCCGGGGATCATGGGGCCGTTCGGTTGGCTGACTTTTATGGAATGTTATCACGGAGTGGTCAGTCTCGATCATCGCATCGAAGGCACCTTGACGCTTAACGATCAGCCGGTGGATTTCGGCGGTGGTCGCGGTTATATCGAGAAGGATTGGGGCGAGTCGTTCCCCTCGGCATGGATCTGGTCACAGAGTAATCATTTCGAGCAGCCGGGAACCTGCCTCACGGCTTCAATCGCCACGATTCCTTTTAAGGTGCTGAAGTTTACCGGCACCATCGTCAGCCTGTGGCACGAGCAGCATCTCTATTGTTTCGCGACCTACACCGGTGCCAAAATCGAAAAGTTGACGGTGAGCGATACCCACGTCGATTGGGTGATGAGTACCCGTCAGCATCGTTTGGAGATGGTAGCAACACGCGCACAGGGCGGCTTGCTGCATGAACCTAACCGTCAGGAGATGCACCGTCGTGTCGAGGAGACTCTGCGTGCCACCATCGCTGTGCGACTGTCAGAGGTGACAAGTGGACGCGAATTGTTCAGCGGAACAGGGCGCAACGCTGGTTTAGAAGTGCAGGGCGATTTGGGGTTTCAGACGAAATAGTGTTGCTTAGCCCCTGTCTCCTGCTTGCCAGTCTTCATCGAATGATAGAGTGCCACAAAAAGCGACCAAAGGGGATTTCGAGACCATCTGGGTTAGCGTAATCTTGGAAAATGCGGTTGAGAGTCGGGGCGAGTTGCGTCAGTGGTGGAACGTTGGTTGGATCATGCCCCCACGTGATAAAGGTATAAAAATCTTCGGGTGTTGAGAAGGTCTCTTGAACTTGGAAAGTCCAACAACTGTGGATTGTGATCTGATTTTGTGCGAGTCGCTGCCGGACGATTTGCTCCATTGTCAGCGCTCCAAATTCGGGTAATTGGAATTGTTGCGGTAAGTATTGATTCCAAATTGGAGGCGGTAGCGGCGATGGGTTCAATTGAATTAGGGTAGCATTGGGACGGGCGACGCGACGCGCATCGTCAATCCAATGCAGCGGCCCACGTCGCGAGTAAATCACATCAAAAGACTGCTCACCCGCAGGTATATGTGCCCGTTGATTGGTCGCCAGCGATGAATCCGCACACACAAAAGTAACATTAGTGACTTGTTGTTCATCCGCCGAGGCCTGAGCCAGACGAATGTAAGCTGGCACACGATCATATGCCAATAATGTTTGACAGGAGGCTGCAAGTTGAAGCGCAAGTTCACCATGCCCACAGCCGACTTCTAAAACATCTTTTGCAGGTGTAATCATGTCTTTAACCTGAGCCAGAAAAATATCTTCCCCATTGATCAAGGGCAGCTTGGACTTCCAGGGATAATAATAACCCCTTTGAAGTGTAGAAAGCCGGTCATACCATTCAGTACTATGGGGTTTAAGCGACATCCATATCCCTCTCAATTGATAGCGATAGCGGGTTGTTTGTTATATATACCATAATTCAGGTATGCCATGAATCGGGTACAATTAAAGTAAAATTTTTACGGGTTGTACAAGATGATAAGACGCTGGTTTGCCCTTCCTCAACTACAAGACGAATACGAAGCATTTGCAGCGCGTGTGCTGCATTACACCCTGCTTCTCCTGATTTGTGTCGCGGCCTCGTTTGTCTTTTTCGTTTCTTCACCCTCACAGCTCATTTACATCCCCGCGATTCTAGCGGTATTTGGCGGCTGCTATTATCTCCTGCATAGTGGACACTTCCGCCTTGCCAGCCTGATTTTTGTGAGTGGAATGTGGATCGTTATTACTTTGGCCTCATTCAACATCAATGGCATTCGCAACGCCTCGATTAGCAGTTATGCCATTGTGATTATCTTTTCGGCTATTCTTTTCCCCGACCGTTCGGTTGTCGTATTTACAGGTTTGAGTTTACTTTCAGCCATCATCCTGACGGTCGGTGAAACGTGGGGTGTGCTGCCGCTGCATACAACTCCGCTGTATGTGACAGATCGCTTTTTCCAGCAAGTCGCCCTTTTCAGTGCGGCGGGAATCTTGCTCTCAGCGGCCTCACGGATGATCCGCAGCAGCTCGATACGCATACGCAGACACGAAAAGACACTGTTGGAACGTAATCGGGAACTTGAAGCCGAGATTGCTGAGCGCCAACGCAGCGAGGCGAACTTGCGCATCAGCGAGGAGAAATATCGCCTCTTATTCGAAAATATTCCTGTTATGGCAGGTGTCTATGCTAAAGACGGCGAGATTATCTTACTCAATAAGGCGGCTGCACAAACTTTTAACGGTACACCAGAGACCCTTCAAGGGCGTAATTTGCGCGATGTGTTTACGTGGGAAGATGCTGAACGGGCCATCGCAAACCAAGCGCGAGTGATTGAAGAACGTAAGGATGTGCTGAGCGAGGGTAAGACCAGTCTATCGGATGGTGGGGAGTTTCACTATTTACGGCATATTATACCGCTGCCCGACACGAGTAATTCCAGTGCGCCTCAGGTGCTTGTGCTGACGACGGATCTGACCGCAAAGTATCAAGCCGAGCAGCGTGAACGTGAATTGGCGCTGGCTCAAGAACGAAATACCTTCCTGACTGATTTTTTCAGTACATTGTCCCACGATCTCAAAACGCCTCTAACCGTTATGAACACCAGTCTCTATCTGCTGAAACGGGCAGCGACCGAGGATCAGCGTGAAGAACGGATGGCGCGGATTAGTGAACAGGTCGTGCTGATGGATAAATACATTCAGGATATGCTGACCATCTCACGGCTGGAACATGTCGCCTCATTCAACTTTCAAGAACTTGATCTGAACCGCTTAGTTGAGTCCGTCATTGATTTGCTGCGTCCGCGTATCGAAGGCAAACAAATCAGTTTCCAGTTCAACGGCCAGCCCAATTTGCCTGCTATCCGCGGTGATGAAGATCAACTGCGCCGGATGCTGACGAACCTGATCGAAAATGCGGTCAATTACACACCGGCGGGTGGCAAAGTAACCGTCAACACGCAGACACACGATAATCAAGTGGTGTTAGAGGTGATCGATAGCGGGATTGGCATCGAAGCAGAAGCCGTGCCGCATATCTTCGAACGGTTTTTCCGCGCGGCGAATGCCACCGCCTTTGAGCGCAGTGGAACGGGTTTGGGATTGGCGATTGTCAAAAAGATTGTCGAAACGCATACCGCCACCATTGATGTTGGCAGTAAGCTGGGCGAGGGCACGACCTTTTCAGTCCAATTTTCCCGCAGTTGATTGACCTGTGCAGCGGAAGCGTCATCTCAATGGCGAAGTATTCTTATTTTCCTAAATAATCATAAATTCCCATTAGAAATTAAGCTTACCACTTGAACCATTTGGGTTTTCCCCTTATTGTTAAATTTATCACATACTTTGTACGGATAAGTTTCGGAGGCGTTAGTGACCACTTTTATGAGCGTGGATGAGTCGGCCATGCCGGGTTTTAAGACCCGCTGGAAAGGTTTGATTTTTATTGGTGTCGCTTTGCTGGTCATCAGCTTGGATAACACCATTCTCAACATTGCGATCCCCTCGCTCTCGCGGGATTTGAACGCGAATATCGGTGATTTACAGTGGATTATTGATGCTTACACACTCGTGTTCGCGGCACTGTTGATGACGATGGGATCGATCAGTGACCGTTTCGGACGCAAGCGTGCCTTGCAAATCGGTCTGGTGATGTTCGGTATTGGTTCGCTGGGTGCGGCACTTTCCACAAACACCTTGATGCTCATCGGCTCACGCGCCTTTTTGGGCATTGCCGGTGCCTTCATTATGCCTTCAACCCTGTCGCTGATTAACGTGAGCTTTCCACAACGGGAACGCGCCACAGCCATTGCCATCTGGTCGGCGATTTTCGGTATTGGTATCGCGATTGGGCCGGTGTTGGGTGGTTTTCTGCTTAAGCTGTCGACATGGCATATTCTGTTCCTCATCAATCTGCCGGTTATCGTAATCGCACTGATCGGTGGGCAGCGTTTCCTCGTCGAATCGAAAGATGAGTCTGCGCCTAAGCTGGATATTCCCGGTGTGATTTTCTCGGCGAGCGGTGTCTTTACACTGGTCTATGCCATCATTGAAGCCGGTTCCAAAGGCTGGGGCAGCACTGAAGTTGTATCATTATTTATTGTCGCATTCCTACTGTTGGCGATATTTGCCTTCGTCGAGTCGCGCATCGCAGAACCGATGATGCCTTTGTATCTGTTCAAGAATTTATCGTTCAGCGGGGCGAGTATCGCGCTGGCGATGGTCATGTTCAGCTTGGCGGGTTCGATGTTTTTCGTCAGCCAATATATGCAGACCATCCTCGGCTACGACACTTTAACCGCTGGTTTAGGTACATTACCGGTGGCGGCTGGTTTGATCGCGGTCGCGCCGCTTTCGGCACCCATTAGCAAGCGCATCGGCATTAAGTACACGGTCGCGCTGGGCATTGGTATCGCGGCGGTCGCACTGTTCTTTATGGGATTCACCTACAAGATCAACACGCCTTATATCATTATTGCTGCTGGACAGTTGTTGTTGGCAGCGGGCATGGGCTTGGCGATGGCTCCCGCAACCAACTCGATCATGAGCGCTATTCCGGCCAATAAGTCGGGTGTTGGCTCGGCCATGAACGATACCACCCGTGAATTGGGTACGGCTTTGGGTGTGGCGGTGTTGGGCACTTTTATGAACAACATCTATATCAATGGCGTGAAGCCACTGAGTGTCATCCTTTCCAGTATGCCCAAGGCTGCGCTTGACGCGATTTCCAGCAGTATTCAGGGCGCACATGCCGTTGGCAGCGCACCGGGCATTCCGCCGTTGATTGGTACGCTGATTATATCGACCTCCAATCAGGCTTTCGTGGATGGTATGACCCACGCCATGCTTATTGGTGGTGTCATCATGACCTGCTCAGCGATCTTCGTGCTGTTGACGCTGCCTTCGTGGATCAAATCGCCGGTTGAAGGCGAAGTTGAAACGGAAGTGATGCCAGAGTTGACCGTTGCGGCTGCGGCTGGCGACTGATTAGCTTCCGTTTATCCCATACAAAAAGCCTAGCGATTGTCGTTAGGCTTTTTTGTTGCCAAGTCTCCTGATTTTATTTTTTGAAGTAGGCTCGTATGGCATCGATGCCTTGATTTGCGATCTCAATTGGTGGACTAACGAGTGGGTTCTGGTCTAGGGTAAGCGAAAATAACTGGCTCAATTGACCAAGTTCAGGTGGTAACATCGTTAATTGGTTATAGGACAGGTAAAGCCCTTGCAATTGGGTCAGTTGACCAATTTTGGATGGCAGCATTGTGAGTTGATTGCTGGACAGGTCAAGGAAGTTTAATTGGGTCAGTTGACCAATTTCGGATGGCAATGTTGTGAGTTGATTGCTGGACAGGTCAAGATTTTCCAAATGAATTAATTGACCGATTTCAGGTGGCAAAGCGTTTAGTTGGTTATATTGCAAGTTAAGCGTCTGTAAAGACATCAATTGACCGATTTCAGGTGACAAAGCGGTTAGTTGGTTAACCTGTAGGTAGAGCGATTTTAGATCAGTCAGTTTGAAGATTTCAGGTGGCAGACTGGTTATGTGGTTGTCGTACAGGTTTAGCTCCTGCAAACTGGTCAAGTGGCCGATTTCGGGTGGCAGCGCTGTTAGCTGATTGCCGTACAGGTAAAGTATCTGTAAGCGGGTCAAGTGGCCGATTTCAGGCGGTAGCGCTGTTAATTGATTTTCGACTAAGCTAAGCTCTTGTAAGCGGGTTAGTTGGCTGATTCCGGGTGGCAGCACTGTTAGTTGGTTATGGGATAAGTCGAGCGATCTCAAGTCGGTCAAGTGACCAATTTCAGGCGGTAGTGTCGTGAGTTGGTTGTATGCCAAATAAAGCGATTTCAAGCCAATCAGTTTGCCAATTTCAGGTGGCAGTGTTGTGAGGCGGTTGCCGTACAGGCCAAGTTCCTGCAAGTTAGCGAGCTGACCGATTTCAGGCAGTAGTGTTGTGAGTTGGCAGCTATACAGACTCAGCATCTGCAAGTTAGCGAGTTGGCCGATTTCAGGCGGCAGTGCCGTTAGTTGGTTGCCGAGCAGGTTAAGCTGCTGCAAGTTAGTCAGTTTGCCAATTTCGACAGGCAATGCGGTTAGCGAGTTGTTGATCAGGCTAAGCATCTTCAAATCAGCCAGTTTGCCAATTTCGGGCGGCAGTGTGGTGAGTTGGTTGTTGGATAGGTCAAGCGATGTCAAACCAGTTAATTGGTAGATTTCGGGCAGCAGCGTTGTGAGTTGGTTGATGGACAAGTCAAGCGATTTTAAGTGGATCAGTTGCCCAATTTCGGGCGGCAAAGCGGTCAGACCCAATTGGGTTAGGTCTAATTTAGTCGCTCCGCTGGCTTTTGCAGCTTCAATACGTCGTAGAGCTTCTTTGTAGCCTTTGTTGTCTTGTGCGACCGCTGGACGAGTAATCATTACGCAGAGTGTCATAAGGATCAACCACACACTGAATAAACGTGTTTTTCGCATCATCTTGCTCACTCCTACCGCGCATATTATAGGCGTGACGATTATAGATCGGCCTGAAATAATGCTGACCTCCGTTTACCCTGCGCTTAGTTAGGTTTGAAAACTCGAACCGACTCTTGTTGACAAATGATGAACTTTTGTTCTAAAATAGAACTAGAGATGAGACTATTTTGGAGAATGTTGTATGTCATTTGCTGCCCATTAACCACTGCTCAAAAATATAGCAATAACGGCAGCGGCAGACCCCAATTGCACTGCGGCGGCAACAGCCGAGCTTTCCGCCGCAATTGTGTCATTTCAGCGGTAATGAGCGAGCTTCCCGCCGCACAAAAATGTCAATTCGGCGGCA
Source organism: Anaerolineae bacterium (assembly GCA_013821665.1). GTDB lineage: Bacteria > Chloroflexota > Anaerolineae > Aggregatilineales > Phototrophicaceae > CFX2. The sequence goes on along the minus strand of JACDGI010000215.1, from coordinate 165 downwards.
TTGACCGAGCCATCCGCTGCACAGTTCGGCGGAAAATGTGCAAATTTTGCGGAATTTGCGTAACTACTCAGGTACCCTTTTCTCCCTCATTTTCCAAAATATGAGTATCCATTTTGGAACTGAGAGCCATGAAGTCTCCCTCAGATGATTGAGATGAATTAGTCT
>JACDGI010000214.1 GCA_013821665.1 Anaerolineae bacterium | reverse complement strand
GTGATGGGTTATTCATTGGTGGAAATTTCGGAACTGCTGAACGCCACCGTTCCCGAAATTAAAGCGACATTACATCGCGGACGTACCAAACTGCGTGAATTGGCAGCAACTCCAGAGGTTAGAACACCGCATCTCGACGTACACGAGCAAGAATTGTTGGCGCGTTATGTCGACCGTTTTAATGCTCGCGATTTTGATACGCTGCGGATGATGCTGACGGATGAGGTTCATCTTGATCTGGTTAACCGAGTCCAACTGCAAGGCGCGGCTGCAATCGAGAATAACTACTTTCATCACTACAGCTTGGTCTATGATTGGCGGATGGCGGTCGGCACGGTTGAAGGACATCCTGCCATCGTGGCTTATGATCTGGACGAGTCGTCATCCGTACCCGCCTATTTCATACTGCTGGCGTGGGACAACAATCAGGTGTCATCCATCCGTGACTTCCATTATGCGCGTTACGTGCTGCGTGATGCCGCCGTGACGATTGAGAAATAAGCGGAAACAAAAAGAGGCACTCCACATGGAATGCCTCTCGAACTCTGAGTTTCTGGTTCGATAACCCTGGTTTGGGCACGCACTTAATAATTTGTTGCATGGCTTGAGTTTTGAAATCACGGGGAAAGTGTCACAAAGCTAAACAAAGACGCAAGGCGTTATCAATTTTCTCAAGAATTTTACCGCTTATATTTCCCGCAGGAACACTCGGAAAGCGGCTCGAATCGAGAGATCGGATTTGAAAGCACATAAATACTGTTTCCAACGGAAGCCCACTATCCTGTGTTGAAACACGGACGTTAGTTGGATAATCGCGTGTTACATTCGCGCCTTTTGTGCCAATAACAACTGTGACCACAAGTGGTTGATTATTAATCGTGTTGCTTGAAACGACGAGTACGGGACGCTCTCCGCTTTGTTCTCGTCCTTGCACCGGATTGAGATTGACAAAGTAAATTTGCCCCCGCTGAATAGCCATGCCTAATCAGATAATCCATCTTCTTCGGTATCAGCAAATTCGGCGTTGATGAGTCGTATCTCTTTTTGAATTTCGGGATCAGCGGCCATCTCGGCTATCGCTTCTTCACTGAGGTTTAATTGGTGTAACAAATCTGTCTGATCTATAGATGACGTTTGATTGTTATTCTGCTTAATCATCGCTCTTTTATTATCAGGGATCATAGTTGCCCTCCCGATAGAAACCAACAGATTTATTTTCTATGCGTTGACGCAGGAACGTCAAACAGTAGTTTATCACACATCCTAATTGATGGCAGAAAAAGGGAATGGCACTGAAATAATGACATTCCCTATAAAAATTAAGCGATTTCGGTTTGCGGGGATGTGGTGAAAATCAGGCTTTCACCGTCGAGATCAGCATCCGCGACGATATGTTCACCTTCGTTGATGCGTCCTTCGAGAATGGCAGTCGCCAGCGGATCTTGCAGATCACGTTGGATGGCACGCTTGAGAGGGCGTGCGCCGAAAACTGGATCATAACCGCGCTCGGCTAACCATCGACGTGCATCGGCGGTGAGTTCCAAGGTCAGGCGACGGCTTTGGAGGCGTTCGGTCAGGCGCTTGAGTTGGATATCCACAATGCGTATGATGTCGGCCTGAGTCAAACTCTGGAACATGATGATGTCGTCCAGACGGTTGAGAAACTCAGGGCGGAAGACATTATCCAACTCGCTCATGACAGCGCTTCGCAGCTCCGCTTTATTCGCATCCGGCCCCATTTGCTTGATGTATTGGCTGCCGACGTTGCTGGTCATGATGATGACACTGTTGGTGAAATCCACCGTGCGTCCCTGACCATCGGTGAGGCGACCATCATCAAACACCTGTAAGAAGATGTTGAAAACTTCAGGATGAGCCTTTTCGATTTCATCGAACAGCACCACCGCATAAGGACGGCGGCGGATGGCTTCGGTCAATTGACCACCTTCGTCATAACCGACGTATCCGGGTGGCGCACCGATCAAACGGGCGACACTGTGACGTTCACCGTATTCGCTCATGTCGATGCGTACCAAGGCGTTTTCGTCATCAAATAAATCATCGGCTAAGGCACGGGCCAACTCGGTTTTACCCACACCCGTCGGGCCGAGGAACAAGAAGGTTCCGACCGGACGGTTGGGATCTTGGAGACCGGCACGGCTGCGGCGAACGGCGGCGGATACCGCGCGGACGGCATCTTCCTGACCGATAACGCGATTGTGCAGACGTTCTTCCATATGCAGCAGCTTGGCGATTTCACCTTCGAGCAAGCGCGAAACCGGAATGCCTGTCCAGCGCGAGATGACACCCGCGATTTCGTCGGCATCGACTTCTTCTTTGAGCATCAGACCGTTGGCTTGCAGTTCCTTTAGGTTATTTTCCCGTTGGATTAACTGTTGATCAAGATCGCGCAGGGTGCCATAACGCAGACGGGCGGCGGCTTCAAGATCGCTGCGGCGTTCGGCCTGTTCCAGTTGAATCTTAGCTTCATCAATTTGCGTCTTGATGGTGCGGATGGACTGAATAGCGTCCTTCTCAGTTTGCCAGCGGGCGCTGAGGCCACTGAGTTCTTCACGCAGATTGGCGATTTCACCTTCGATGGTTTCCAAACGCAGTTGGCTGGCCTTATCGCGTTCTTTCTTGAGCGCTTCGCGTTCAATTTCAAGCTGCATCATGTGACGCTCAACGACTTCGAGCGCCAGCGGTTTGCTATCGATTTCCATCTTGAGACGGGCGGCGGCTTCGTCGATGAGGTCAATGGCTTTATCCGGCAACTGACGGTCAGCAATATAACGAGAACTGAGGGTTGCAGCGGCGATCACCGCGCTGTCCTGAATACGAACGCCATGATGCACTTCGTAGCGTTCTTTCAGACCACGCAAAATGCTGATAGTATCTTCGACGCTGGGTTCATCCACAAAGACCGGTTGGAAGCGACGTTCAAGGGCAGCATCTTTCTCGATGTATTTGCGATATTCGTTCAATGTGGTGGCACCGACGCAGCGCAGTTCGCCACGCGCCAACATCGGCTTGAGCATGTTGCTGGCATCCATCGCACCCTCGGCAGCACCCGCGCCGACGATGGTGTGCAGTTCATCCAGAAACAGGATGATCTTGCCATCACTCTCGACAACTTCTTTGAGTACCGCTTTGAGGCGTTCCTCAAACTCACCACGGAACTTGGCACCCGCCACCAGCGAAGCCATATCCAGCGCGATAACCTGCTTGTCACGCAGACCTTCGGGCACATCGCCGTTGACGATGCGCTGGGCAAGACCTTCGACAATGGCGGTCTTACCGACACCGGCCTCACCGATCAGTACCGGATTGTTCTTGCTGCGGCGGCTGATGACCTGTACCACGCGCCGAATTTCTTCATCACGTCCAATGACCGGATCGAGCTTACCCTGCCGCGCGGCAGCCGTGAGATCACGACCATACTTTTCGAGGCTCTTATAGGTATTTTCAGGATTCTGGCTGGTGACGCGCTGCCCACCGCGAATGTCGGTTAGGGCTTTGAGGATTGAGTCGTGCGTAACTCCATGCCGTTCCAGTAAGTTGCGTACCGATTTTTCTTCAGTTAGCGCCAGCAAGATATGTTCGGTGCTGACGTAATCGTCGTGCATCTTCTTGGCTTCGTTCTCGGCCTTATTGAGCGTTTGCACGGTATCACGGCTGAGTGTCGGATCGACATTGCTGCCCGATACATGCGGACGATCTTGAATCATTTGCTCCAGTTCTTGCTGGAGGATAGCTGGTCTACCGCCGATTTTAGCGACGACTTCCGGCACGACACCTTCGTCTTGCTGCATTAGGGCAGTAAGCAGGTGCAGTGGTTCGAGTTGGCTGTGACCGAACTCGGTGGTCAATGTTTGAGCCCCGACCAGGGTTTCTTGTGCTTTATTCGTGTAACGTTTTAAATCCATCGTGTGTATTACCCCTACACTTAAGTATAGGTCTAGTTTACGGCAGCGGTGTATGAGGAATGTTAGAGAAGCGTCAGAGGGATATATGCGGCCTATAAAAATGAGGCACCGCAAAAATTTATCTCGTGAAAGAGGTTAAGGCTCAAACGACCCCCTAAGTCCATATAATACAGGTTAAGCTAATTGACTGAGGGGGCAGAATGGGCTATTCAATCCAATGGGATAATGCGGAAAAGACTGTCATTTTACAGCAATATATGGATAAGCCTGATAAAGATGATCTTTATAATCTGGCTAAGGAATCCGCTCGGTTGTTGGCAAGTGTTTCTCATACGGTTCATATCATCATTGATGAACAGGGCAATCGGCTGAATCTGAACGCCGTCGACATTAAGCATTTGGAAGATCTGGTGCCAATCAACCAAGGGGTCGTGGTGGTGATTGTGAGGAAAAGTGATTTGACCTACAAGAAGTTTTTGGAGAATGCTGGCAAGAAGTTAGGCCCCAAAGCCTTCAAGGAAACAGCTTATGCCGCCACACTTGAAGAGGCGCGGCATTTCTTGCAAGAACAATTTGTTTTGCAGTATCCCTAGTGCGTCTTTTTTAGAGGGAGCAAACACGGTTTCTCCCCTAATATTGCTATTTTTGATTACGGGACGAGGCATTTAGCGGTTGATTCTATAAAAGCCTCTTTGATTTGGACAAGCCATCCCTTTACCCGTCAACAATTTCCTCGTAAAATAGTGATCTGATCTTCGCGATTACAACAATCATTCATTTCCTCAAATTTTTATAGCCGATTAATCGAGTTCCGCAGCAAAACACCCAGCGAAATTTGTGCGTGTTGTATGTCATTGGCCGCACTTATCCAGTTTGGGCTTCTTTATAGAAGGAGAACGCAGCATGACCATTGGTGATATTGCCACTTTGATTATCGCGTTGGCGACCACAGGCAGTTTGATTTATATCTCGCGTCAGGTAAATGTGGCCCGGCAGCAGGCGAAAGGGCAGTTCTTGCTGGCATTGGATGCGCAGTTTGAAAAGTTCAACAGCATCACCGGGCGCTTAGTCAATGAACAGGGATTTACGCCAGATGGCAAAGATTGGTATGAGATTTGGGGTTTGATGAGCGTGTTCGAGCGCATCAATATCATGACCGAGGATAAAATTTTGGACATTGGCTTGGTCGACCGTTTACATGGTTTTCGGCTGCGGAGCCTTATCGCCAATGATACTATTTACCAACGTTTAGGCGCGACCGGTTCGGAATGGCAGGATTTTATTGATCTGTGTTATGCCATCGCCAATTTTCGTGAGCAAAAAGCTGATCCTCGCGACAAGACTTTTATCGAGCGTGTGCGGAAGCTCAACAAGTCTTCAGCGAAGAACGATCCATTTCGATTTTGATGCGAATCTTTTCCTCTCTTTTTCCCGTCTCTCCATTTGAAGTCATCTCTAGCCGACAAGATTATCACGCAAACGACCTCAACCGGTGTGGGTGTCAGGGTTTCGTTATTGAAGGGGGATTGGCATGACGATCAGTGAAATTGCTAATTTGATTATCGCTTTGTCTACCGCTGGCAGTTGGCTTTATATCTCGCGGCAGGTGAACGTGGCGCGACTGCAAGCCAAAGGACAATTCTTGCTAGCATTGGATTCCCAGTTTGAAAAGTATGCCGACCTCACGATCCGGCTGCTAACTGAACAACATTTTGATCCACAAGGCAAAGATTGGCCGGAAATTTTTGGGTTGATGAGCGTGTTCGAGCGCATCAACATTATGGTCGATGACAAAATTCTCGACATTGGCTTGGTTGACCGGCTCTATGGTTTTCGGCTGATTGGTATTCTCGCTAATGAGGGCATCTACCAGCGTTTATTAGCGACTGGTGCGGAGTGGCAAGATTTCATTGATTTGTGTTATGAGATTGCCAAGCATCGGGGGCAAGGTATAGCCGATGCGACTACTAACGCTTTTATCGAGCGCGTCCAGACACTCAATAAAGATGCGCTCACCGTCGCAAATCCATTTCAATTCTAGTCGCTTCTAAATATAATTTTAATTCGCATAGTCATTGAAGAGGAAGTAAAGAGCCTTCAAGTCGAGCAACAAAACGTTCAACACGCTGCTCGATAGCGGTTGGCTGGAAAGATGACATAGTAGTGGGGTGCGTTTTGGTAGAGGGTAGGGCATACAAAAAGATCAGCACAGATAGGCCAACCACGATCAGCGCCGAGTTCATGAGCATCAATAGATATTCATAGATGCCACTACTGCGCCGAAAGCTAACGTCGTTGTTTCTCACATAACCGATCATAGGATTACCAATGGTGATTTGAATTGCCGTCCAACCGGGTCGAATATCTGGCAGGTAACGCAGCATGGCATGAGCGTAACCCGTGGTCGAGCGCAAGCTGTAGCCGTAGTCAAATCGGGTGTCGGGCTGAGCATAGACGGTACTGGTCAACGGTGCCTTGTACTTGCCATAATGCCAGCGCGGATCCGTTGGGGCAGGGGGAGTAATCGGTGTAAAAGTCTCATCACCCAAATACAGATGCTGGTTGATGAACTCAGCGAAAGGATCGGGTTGTTGGTTAGTATCAGCGCGTGTCACGGGCTACTGCCTTATGATAAGGACGACATGTTACCTGCAATTTTACTCCGCAATTAAACGAATGGCTCACACCAATTGCTTGCACCTGATATTCGACATTTCACCATCGTGCTAGCAATCGTTAGGTTTGTAAACTCGAACCGAATCATATTGACGAAATAGGAACTTATGTTCTATAATGAAAGGAGGGAAGTCTATTCGCAATTATAGAAGGAACTCGGTCATGAGAAAAGTTAATGTACTCGAATTTATGACCCTTGACGGTGTCATACAAGCCGGAGGCGGGCCAGAGGAAGATACCAGTGGTGGCTTCAAGTATGGCGGGTGGCAAGCGCCATTTTCCGATGATGTTGAAGGAAGCGTGATGCAGAAGCAGATGAGTATGCCGTTTGATCTGTTGCTAGGGCGCATAACCTTCGACATTTGGGAACCGTACTGGCCGAAACATGTGGACATCTGGCCGGGTGCTATGACAGCGACCAAGTATGTCGCCTCGAATACCAGAACGTCTAGCGAATGGCAGCGCTCTGTGTTTTTAGGCGGAGACATTGCGGAAAAGATTAGAAAACTGAAGCAGGAGGATGGGCCTGATTTGCATGTTTACGGCAGTGCAAATCTCGTTCAGACACTCATGAAACATGATTTGGTCGATGAGTTCTGGCTCAAGATCTATCCACTCACGTTAGGCACCGGAAAACGGTTGTTTGTCGAAGGCACAATCCCGGCGGCGTTCAAGGTGACGGAGAGCCAGATTTCTCCAAGCGGCATCATTATCGCGAATTATGCGCGTGCCGGTGAAGTTAAAATTGGAAGTTTGGAATAGTCGCACCTCTGAAGGAGAAGCTGATGCCCAATGGGTGAACGCTCGGTCAGTTCGGAGAGCAATCCGACTAACTCCACAATAGTTGTTACTGTTTGAATAGGAACGAAAATTTTGCATCCATTTAGAGTCAGGCGGACGTATGGTTGAGCCGGAGATTCCCCTCGGCGGCGGTTCTCACTCGGAAGTCGTTCGAGTCGGTCAGACGGTTCGGCGCGTTAGTCGGAGTCACTCTGCGTCTTCGGCGGTCTTCGATCTACTACGGCACCTTGAGCGTGAAGGATTTGCTGGTGCGCCGCGTGCGCTGGGGTTTGACGATCAAGGGCGAGAGGTTCTGACCTATGTCGAGGGAGAGGTCGCCGCTCAACGACGGCCCGGTCACCCCGGCGGCGGTGATCTCCCAGACTATGTCTGGCATGACGACGTGCTTGTCCATCTCGGCGCGCTCATCCGTGCGTATCACGATGCTGCGGCGACTTTCCCGTGGGCTGGACAGGCATGGCTGCTCGAGACTCGCCAGCCTGTTGAGACGGTCTGTCACAACGAAGTTTTCCCGTGGAACACCGTCTTTCGCGCGGGTATGCCGGTGGCCTTCATTGATTGGGACACTGCCGCGCCGGGGCCTCGCGCTTGGGATCTCGGATTCATCGCGTGGCATTGGGTGCCGTTTTGGCATGACGAGTTATGTCAAGCAGCCGGACTCCCGACCGGTGTCACCGAGAAGGCACGCAGGTTTCGGTTGCTGCTCGACGCGTATGGTCTCAAGCCTGACATTGGCATAGTGCGGGCGGGGGTCGAGCGAATGCAGGGATTTCTGGAACATATGCGGAGGCTCGTCAGCGAGGGTTCTGAGTGGGAGGTGGAGATGGCTCGTCGCGGTGTTCTCGACGAGCTGGCGCTTACTATCGATTGGGTGGAGGAACATGCTGCTGCACTGGCGGGGTGATGATTTGCTACACTATGGCGGCTTGCTCCCGTGCCTTCGCCAAAGCGTCACTGCCAAATTGGCGGCGGCGGCATTAGCCGAGCGATCCGCCATTTCAGCGGTTTTAGCCGAGCTTCCCGCCGACACAAAATGCACATTCGGCGGCTTGCTCCCTCAATCTCGCCATGCACTTCGGCGGCAAATCTGCAATTTGTGCAATAAGTGCAGCATTTACTGCATAAACAGCACAAACGCTCATTCAGAAGTGGAGCTAGATATAAGGCGCGATAATAACGCCCATCGTTCCCCAGATGATTCCCAGAATAGCGCCGGCCATCACATCACGCGGGTAATGTGCGCCCAGATATACACGCGTCACACCGACCGTCAGCGCGATAGCGTACAGGAGTACAGCCGCCGCCAACGGCAAACGAAAATAATTGATGGTGATCGTCGCCATGAAAAAACTTTGGGTGGTATGACCGCTGGGAAACGACAAACCGGCTGCTTTCCAACCAATGACCTTGGTTTCCAAAAGCAAATTGAAAGGTCGTGCCCGATCGGCTATGGCTTTGATAATCGTCACCAGCAGCAGAAGAGTCAACGTTCCCAATGTCAGATCAATGGCAAAACGGGGACGGCCCGCAACATAAAACAAAACAATCACCGGCGCAATAAAGCCAACCGTGCCCAGTTGGGTAATGCCCCACATGACATTATCCACCCACTTTGGACGTGTACCACGCGAATTGATAGCCTTGAACATCCAAACATCTAAACGCTGTCCAGCCGACCATAACAGCGACATCATAATCAGGCCGAAACCCAAGAGCATCACAATGAGTTGGCGGTTAGCAACAATGCTGGTCACCAGCAAACGACGTGATGTGTAAGGCAACCACCATAGAAATAACAATAAAGCTAAAAGGAGTGTCAAAGCGCTCAGCAAGCGCCGAACAGCCAGCTTTCGCCAAATTTTTTGCGCTTCAGGGTCACGCTCCAGCTTTTTCTCGGCCAGTGCATTGACCGCAGGTGTAACTGTTGGGGCAGGGTTGCCGTCACTTTGATTATCCAGCATGTTGTTGTAATGTGAGTTTTTCGAGGAGCGGTTTTTCGGTTTCGGGAGTAGGCTTGGGCATAATCACCCGCAGCGCTTGTGGTTCTATTTTCACCTCAACCGGTGTGTTACCAATTGCTTCGCCATCGGCTTGTACCAACTGTGAATGTTTGATTGCCTCAATACGAATTGTCTTTTTCGCTTCGACATGCGTCATTTTTGAAGCCGATTTGCCCGGACGGCGTATTAACTCCCAAGCCAATTGCAGATAGTCGCGCCATGCCCGTGCTTTCACCCAATAAATTTCAAGTTTTTCATCTTGTAGAGTATCTACGGTGCCAAAGAGCTGTAGTGGGGACTCAAGCAGCGTACTATTTGAGATCATAATCTCGACTGCATTCACATTTTGCGGTTGGTCATCGATGACGAGTTTATAATGCCGCATCTGGAAAATTCGGGACTGTTTGAACATCGTCCAGATATAGGCCAAACGCCCAAAGCGTTTCTTTTGTTTAGAGTCGGTGTCTTTCATCATGTTTGGTGTGATGCCGACGCTAACATTTGAGAAATAGTATTTATCACCGACCTTGAGGCCGTCAATCTCGATACTATCATTCTCGCCTGACAGGACTTTCAGCGCGTCTTCCAGCTTGAGTGGTATGCCTAATATACGGGCCAAGTCATTGCCCGTACCCAACGGCAATATCCCAAGTGAGACATCGCTATGAACGACACCATTTGCAACACTCACCAATGTGCCGTCGCCTCCAGCCGAGACCACTAATTTTGCGCCTTTTTTGATGGCGGCACGGCACAAAGCCGGTATGTCCTCATCTTTTTTGCCAGTGGTTTCGTACACTTCGCAATCCCATTGGGGTGCTACGAAACTCTTTGAAATGGCTTCACGAACCTTATCGGACTCGGCAGCGCTGCCAGCCGTAGGATTAAATACAACATACACGCTTTTACCAGATGAAGTCATAGAACACTCTCTTATAAAGGAACAGCCGTTTTCACGGCGGGTTAGTAATAAACCGGATTGACAGGATCAGCATAGCCGAGTGTCAAGAACCTGCACAAGCACATTGCGGGCGATTTTATGATAGGCCATCTGGCTTATTATTCGGCCCGTGAGATCAATCACCCATCAAAAAGCATCTTCCCTCTGTTGATATTCACCGTTAGACTCGACCCCTATGACACCACATTCATCACGCAAACAACTCCTGATCGCGCTTTGCTGCTTCATTGGTCTTGCACTGCTGGCGCTTTACTGGCCGCTGTTCAATATGACCACCTCGCTCACGGGCGATATTCCGACGGATTATTTCCACTTTCATTGGAACTTCTGGTGGATACGTCATGTGTTGGCAACCGGACACACCATCTACGAAACCAATTATGTGTTGTATCCCTACACATCGAGCTTGGCTTACCACACACTGACGGTTTTCTGGTATCCGTTATGGGCACTGATTGAACCATTCTTTGGCACTGTGCCCGCCATGACCGTCATCTTCGTTGCCAACTATATCCTGC
>JACDGI010000213.1 GCA_013821665.1 Anaerolineae bacterium | reverse complement strand
GTGCTAAAGTCAACAAAAAATTAAGTGCTTTTAGACGGTCGATTTGACCTAACCCCATAATGATTTCATGACGGATACTTTCGTCAATATAATCAAGGGAGTGTAGTATCGGCTTTCCAAAAAGCTCAATAAGTTTGTCGGTTACAACTTCTCCATTAATGGATACCAGCGCATCTCTAGCAGCTTCGCGTATGTCTGAAGCCTCCTTTTCAAAGGGCGTGTAATTACGGGACAATGCTTCAAGCAAAGGGTCAATAGCCGATGGGTCAGCAATAAAGCTCAAAGCCTCCGCCGACATCCATCGAACTTTAGCCTCGCTTGGAGAACGCATTTCACTTTGCAGTACCTCAACTAAAAACGGAGTCGCCAATATATTCCCGATGATACCCAGTGATTGAGCCGCTGCTGCTTTCACACCATTATCGCTATCGTGTTCCATCGCATCGACTAGCGGTGAGATAGCACCAGTATTTCGCGTATATCCGAGAGCCTCAACCGCTTGTAGACGAACAAGCACTTTGATATGTTGTAAATGCCCCATCAAAAAAAGAAGTATATCTTCAGCTTGTTCGTTATCAGCCAGTTCCCGGATTTGGGTTGTCAGGTCATTATATTTGTTAACCGTTTGGCTTAGCGGCGTTTCGACTGGAGTGCCATCATTTTCAAGTAAGTTGTCAGGGCTGCTGAAAACAGGAGCAACGGATATGGAACGTCGTCCCTGCGTATCCCACGCTTCGAGTTGTTCAAACAGCAAAATGAGTTGCGTTAATTTTTGGGACATACGACAGCCTCCAATTGAGTACTTTCTAATCTAACCTCAACGTAATATATATGCCAGTGACGTACTCTAACCCTTGCAGCATATATGTTCACCTCTTATAATAGAACGTTTGTACTTCCACTTCGGCTTGGCTGGATTACAGTTGATAGGCAAACCCATGACTCAAGATAAGATTGTAGTGCGCGGTGCGCGCGAACATAATCTGAAGAATATTGATGTCGAGATTCCTCGCAATAAGTTGGTCGTCATCACCGGACTTTCAGGTTCCGGCAAGTCCTCACTCGCGTTTGATACGATCTTCGCTGAAGGTCAACGGCGCTATGTCGAAAGCCTGAGTGCTTATGCAAGGCAGTTCCTTGGACAGATGGAGAAGCCGGATGTTGACCAGATTGAGGGTTTAAGCCCTGCTGTTTCAATCGACCAGCGCGGCGTGAGCCAGAATCCACGTTCGACGGTCGGCACCGTCACCGAAATTTATGATTATCTACGTCTGCTGTATGCCCGAATTGGTGTACCACATTGCCCCATCTGCGGTGCCAAAGTGGAAGCCCAGAGCGCCCAGCAAATTGTGGATGAAGTACAAAAGCTGGAAGACGGCACACGCATCCAAATCCTCGCGCCGATCATCAAGGGACGCAAAGGCACACATGAAAAAGTCTTTGATGATGTCCGCAAAGGCGGTTTCGCCCGTGTACGCGTAGATGGCGAACTGCGTGAACTCAGCGACGACATCACCATTGATCGCTACGTCATCCATGATATTGAAGTGGTGGTTGACCGTCTCATCGTGCGCAAGTTTGAGGACGCAACGACCGAAGAAGCTCGCGGCGCAGAAAGCCGTCTGACGGATGCCATCGAAACCGCGCTGGAAATTGGCGAGGGTGTCGTTGTTGTCAATAACCTGAGCAACACACCTGTTACCGATACCATGTACAGCGAACTGCTGGCCTGTGTGAACGGACATGGGAGTATTCCTGAAATCGAGCCACGTACCTTCAGCTTTAATACACCCAAGGGTGCTTGCCCCGATTGTCAGGGTTTAGGCTTCCGCTTGGAGTTTGATCCCGCTTTGGTCGTACCCAATCAGGATTTGAGTCTGTCGCAGGGCGCAGTCAATGGCAACGGCTGGAACTTTGACGACGATGCCAGTTGGGGTTCGGGCATTATGCGCGGGTTGGCGGATGTCTATAAATTTAAGATGGATATGCCTTGGCGCAAGCTGTCAGACAAAGCCAAGCACATCATTCTCTATGGTACGAACGGGCAAAAAGTACGCCTGCGTTATGCGAACGCGCGTGGTGACTTTCGTGAATACACAACGGCTTTCGAAGGTGTCATTAATAACATGGCGCGCCGCTACCGTGAGACGCAATCCGACGGAATGCGTGAAGCCTTTGAGCAATATATGGCGAAAGTGCCCTGCCAGACCTGCGGCGGCAAGCGTCTGCGCCCTGAAGCCTTAGCCGTTACCGTCATTGATTCGTCAATTTACGATGTCACACTGCTGCCAGTCGGTGAACTGCTGCAATGGGTCAATGGATTGCGCGGCATCGATGGTGAGCCAGCCAAACTTAATGCCCGTGACCAACAGATTGCCTACCAGATCCTCAAAGAGATCGAAGCCCGTGTGGGTTTCCTGAACAACGTCGGTTTGAACTATCTGAGCCTATCGCGGTCGGCAGGTTCGCTGAGTGGTGGTGAAGCACAGCGCATCCGCTTGGCGACACAGATCGGCAGCCGCTTGACGGGTGTCCTCTACGTGTTGGACGAACCGTCTATCGGTTTGCACCAGCGCGATAACGCCAAGCTGATTAGCACCCTCATCGAAATGCGCGATTTGGGCAATACGCTGTTGGTTGTCGAGCATGACGAAGAAACCATGCGTATGGCTGACTGGTTGATCGACCTTGGCCCCGGCGCGGGTGAATACGGCGGACGCATCATGGCTGAGGGCACGCCCAAGCAAGTCATGAAGGTCAAGGATAGCCTAACGGGTGCCTATCTGTCGGGTCGTCTCAAGATTGATGTGCCGGAACAGCGCCGCCCCGGTAATGGCAAATTCATAACCGTCAAAGGTGCGCGGGAGAACAACCTCAAGAACATTGATGTCGAGATTCCACTAGGCAAGATGGTCTGCCTAACTGGAGTCAGTGGCAGCGGTAAAAGTACATTGATGACTGACATTATCTACAATCGTCTGGCACAGGTCATCAACGGCAGCAAAGATCGTCCCGGCTTGCACGACACCATTGAAGGCGTGGAGCATGTCGATAAGATTATCAACATCGACCAAAGCCCGATTGGACGTACTCCGCGTAGTAATGCCGGAACGTATACCAAGATGTTCGATGCTATCCGCAGTCTGTTTACCGAACTGCCGGAAAGTAAAATACGCGGTTATACTGCTGGACGTTTCAGCTTTAACGTCAAGGGTGGACGCTGCGAAAACTGTGAAGGTCAGGGACAGCTTAAGATTGAGATGCAATTCCTACCTGACATCTATGTCGAATGTGATGTGTGTCATGGGTCGCGCTTCAACCGCGAAACGTTGCAGGTCAAATACAAAGGCAAGAGCATCGCTGAAGTGCTGAACATGACCGTCACAGAAGCCTTAGACTTCTTCGAGAACATTCCGGTCATCAAGACTAAACTGGATACACTGTTCGCAGTCGGACTCGGTTATATCCGCATCGGTCAACCGGCCACGACACTCAGCGGCGGTGAGGCACAGCGCATCAAGCTCAGCCGTGAGCTATCGAAGCGTGCGACCGGACAAACACTCTACATTTTGGATGAACCCTCGACCGGCCTCCATGCCGCCGATGTGAAACGCTTGATTGAAGTGTTGCAGCAGTTGGTCGATAACGGCAATACTGTGCTGGTCATCGAGCATAACCTCGATATTATCAAGGTTGCCGATTGGCTGATTGACCTCGGCCCGGAGGGTGGCGACGCAGGTGGTGAGATCATCGCTATGGGTACGCCGGAGGAAGTGGCGCAAGTCGAAGCCAGCTTCACTGGTCAGTTCCTTAAACCGTATCTCTCGCAACCCGTACCAGCTTAACACTTCTCTGTTTGGAGGCGAACGATCTGTTCGCCTCTTTTTTATTCCGCCCCTTTACATCACACCCGTTTTTGATCTCTCCTTGCAAGCATTTATCCCACTAATTTTAAATTAGCAATTTCCAGTTGGCGGCTAATCTATCGTCACACAATAGATTAGCACTTGATTAACTTAGTCATTTTATACGATGTTTCATTGGATGATTTACACAATTTTAGGAATTTTTAAGTATACTTCAATAGACTTTCGGTTATACTGAACAGTAGACAGAGCCTTTCTTTTAGATAGTTTTGCAAGCACCGGAATTCCCCGGTCTGAGGAGCGAAAATGGTAGTGTCACTTAATCATAGCCAGATGCAGCATGGGCTGGAGATGGCTCCGAGCGCCTACGAAAATGCATTGACCCAATATGACCGTGCAGTGAATAAGATGAACTTAGATGAAAATGTTGTTGAATTTATGCGCTGGCCGCAGCGTGAATTTACGGTCAATTTCCCTGTTCGCCGCGAAAACGGCAAGATCGAGATGTTTACCGGTTATCGCGTTCACCACAGCACCGTCATGGGGCCGTGCAAAGGCGGTATCCGCTACAGTACCAACGTGACGTTAGATGAAGTTCGTGCGCTCGCCATGCTCATGACATGGAAGTGTTCGCTGGTTGGGCTGCCCTACGGTGGTGCTAAAGGTGGCGTGTTAGTCGATCCCAAAGCCCTTACGCTCCGCGAACGTGAAAGCCTGACCCGCCGTTATGCTTCCGAACTTTTACCGCTCATCAGCCCTCATTCCGATATTCCGGCCCCTGACATGGGAACTGGCCCGCAGGAAATGGCCTGGATTATGGACACCTACAGTATGACCGTCGGTTATGCGGCACGCGCCGTCGTTACCGGCAAGCCCATTAATATCGGTGGCAGCCAAGGCCGCAATGAAGCGACTGGTCGCGGGGTCATCATCACAATGGGTGAAGCCCTTAACCGTATAGGTATGACCAACAACAGCAATATCAGCGTCGTCATTCAGGGTTTTGGTAACGTCGGCTCACATGCTGCCTCACATGCGCATGAACTGGGATTCAAAGTGGTAGGCGTAAGCGATATTGACGGTGGATTGCATAACGAGAACGGCCTTGATATTCCTGCCATTCGTCAATGGATGGACGAACACAACACACTGGCTGGTTTTAAGGGTGGCGACACCGTTACAAACTCGGAACTGCTAACGCTCCCCTGCGATGTCCTTATTCCCGCCGCGATGGAAGGCCAGATCACCGAGCATAACGCCTCACATCTCCGCACTAAACTCATTATTGAAGCGGCGAACGGCCCAACGACCATCGAAGCCGATGATATTATTAATGATCGTGGCATCACACTGGTGCCGGATATTCTAGCCAATGCTGGTGGTGTCATCGTTTCGTATTTCGAATGGGTACAAGGGTTGCAAGAATTCTTCTGGGATAAAGAAGAAGTCTTCCGCCAACTGGAACGCATTCTGGTTCGCAGTTATGATGCAACGGTTGCGACAGCCGAAAAACACAATGTTGATTTGCGGACTGCTGCCCAGATGACCGCCATTCAACGTGTGGGCGATGCCTTGTTGACGCGCGGTTTTTACCCCTAATCCTCTGCCAATCGATTTGTATTGTGACGGGCGTACTTTCGGGTACGCTCGTTTTATTTGAAAATCTGAAAAGTGTCGAATCTATCATTCTCTAATCATTCGAGGCTACAATAGATTCAGGATTACCCTATCTAACGGAATGCCGATGAACTTTTTCAATGAATTCAAACGGCGCACCAGCAGCCAACCGACAGTGCGCTACCCCAACCGTCCCGAACCTACTGCCTTAAAAGAAGCCCTCGATGCGGGGCAGCGGCTAAAACGTGCCGAGAATTATTCTGGTGCGCTCGAAGCGCTGACTTCGGCGATGCAAATTGCGATCAGTGCCGGTGATGCCACTTCGATGACTAT
This sequence comes from Anaerolineae bacterium, assembly GCA_013821665.1. Lineage (GTDB taxonomy): Bacteria > Chloroflexota > Anaerolineae > Aggregatilineales > Phototrophicaceae > CFX2. The sequence goes on along the minus strand of JACDGI010000213.1, from coordinate 5,088 downwards.
CGTAGCCTTGAATCAAGCTGAGGTTTATTGCGGCCTCAAACGCTTCGATGAAGCTGCTACATTACTCGAACGAACCTTTCAGACGGCGCAGGAAACCCGCCAGCGTGTACAGATGGCCTACATTCTCATCGGTCAAGGTACGCTTGCCCAAAAGCAAGACGACTGGAAAGTGGCGCAATCCCGCTACGAACAAGCGCTGGAAATTGCGCGAGGGGTTCATTCATCCGGTGCCGAAGGACGCGCACTCGGCTATCTGGCTGAGGTCTATTTGCATGACGCTAACGCCAGTTATGCCATTCGACTGCTGCGAGAAGCTTTGCCCAAACTCAATCAGGCCAATGACCTTGAGTTGAGTAGTTTATTCGTGGGGCGTTTAGGGCAAGCGCTCATCGGTAGCGGGCAGGAAGCTGAAGGCGAACAGCTTATTGAACGCGCCCTACGCCTCGCTAAACAGACCAACTACAAGCAGTACGACCGTCAATGGAGCATGGTATTAGCAGAACGCGCTTTGAATCGTGGTCAAAGTGAAGAGGCGTTTCAATACCTCGAAGAAACATTGGCGCTATTTGATCCCAAAAGTCAGGCCGCCGAGTATGTCAACGCCCTCGCGCTCAGCGTCAAGATCTGCCTAAATTTGCAGCGCAGAGATGATGCCCTCAACTACGCTAAACAAGCTGCACGCATAGCCGCCAATGTGCCGGAAGACGAACGCATCGCTATTCAGGCGGACATGGTATTGGGAATCGTACTGGTCGCCTGTAAAGATTATGAGTCGGCTGTACCCTATCTCGAACTCGCTTCCGAACTCATCACGCAAAAGAATATCCAACCCACAGCCTTCTCTGAAACTGATGTTGTCCGCAATTTAGCTGCGGCTCATGCCGAACTCGGCGACGAAGCCAGCGCTGTCGATGCCTACCGCCAAGCTATCGCCCGTGCCGAGAAAAGCAATAACCGTCTCGAAGCCGCACAAGCCGCACGTGACTTAGGCTTGTTTTTCTCCAGCCGCCAAAAAATGACAGATGCTATACGTGAATGGTCAGCCGCGCTCACCATTTATGAAGCCGAGCGCCAAACTTCACAGGTTGCCCGTTTGTACTGTGACCTCGCTGCCGCCCGTAAATTCATCGGTCAAGGTCAGCGTGCGTTGAAAGATTATGAATACGCGCTGATGCTGCTGAGCAACCTCAAAGAAGATTGGGAGACGCGCGGCCTTGTGCTGGCAAATGCCGCTACAGCCTACGCCGACCAAGGCGACATGGATTCAGCCGATTCATTCTTTAATGAATCGATTGCGATTGCCCGTCGCATGAATAACGAAGTTGCAGAAGCCACACGACGTGGCAATTATGGCTGGTTTCTGCTGGCAACGGGTCGCCATGAACAAGCACTCTCGATGTTAGAGTACGCGCTGCGCCTCAGTAAAAACCTCGGTCTCAGTCTGCAAGCGGCCATCCAAACTGATAATACTGGCCTGACTTACGACAGCATGGGTAACACTGAAAAAGCCTTAACGCTGCATCAGGAAGCTGCTGCGCTCGTCGAGCCGCTCAATAAGCCGCATTGGCAAGCCATCATCAACTTGAATCGAGCCAACAGCTTGAATAGATTAAATCGGAGTGATGAAGCCAAAGGATTCTTCGAGGTGGCCTTGGAGCAAGGACGAACGGCTAATGATGTTGAACTCATTATTCGCGCGTTGACCGGTTTGGCGATGGTGACGTTGGGGTTGGAAAAACCCGATGAATGTGGAGCGTGGTTGGAAGAAGCAGTGACCTTAGCCCGTAAGGCCGATATGCGCCGCTTGCAGGCCGAAGCGCTGGCCGTTTATAGTCAGCAGCAAGCCGCCCTCAAAAATGATGGTCAAGCTGGCAGCCTATGGCGGGATGCACAAAAGTTGTTTGCAATTTTGCGCGCACCACAGGCCAATATTAAGCCAGCTTGGTTAAATGCGAGTGTATTAGATTAGGCTTCGGTCCGAAACGGACGCTCGATAACAGCACCTTCTGGAGACACAAGGCTTAATACTTTACTGCCATGTGCGCGTTCCAACCGAACCCAGAGTTGTTCGATCAAACCCTGACGTTGATTCTCGGTTAATTGGTCATCATGAAAAGCAGTTTCGATCTGTTCGATTGCCGAGATTTCCATCGGTGTAGGGGTGAACCAAGCCATAATTTCATCCTCTGCTATAATTGCTTAATCAACTCTGTCTTAATCTTATATGCACGTTTCTCAATTTAATCATTAAGGTTGCCATTTGACGAAAATATTAAGAAAAACTTCACAAATTGTAACTTTCGTCACGGAAGCGCAACCCCATTACTGTTGATAATAAGTTGTCAAACTAACTGGCATTCATGAAACGGATCGTCCCAAACATGGCAAAATTCTGGTTTATCTCCGCGCCCCTACATGGTCACCTTGATTGGGGTGGATTCCTTAAGACCGCGCAAGCCCTTCAACAGCGCGGACACAATGTACTCTGGCTGAGCCAAATGCCAGTTGCCCATTCAGTAGCTGCCGCTGATGTGCCTTTCCAACCGCTTAAACTTACCGGCTGGTTATGGCCGCCTCCACCTGCGCCCGATTTGACCACTATTCCACCCGCACAAGCGGTTATGCTGCGCTACCAACGCGCCCTCGACACATGGATGAGTGAGGATCTGGTTGGTGAAGCCGTTCAATGTATGCTGGATATGGCGGCTGAAATCGGCAAACCGGATGTCATCGTCACCGATCCATTCTTAACCGCGTCGGCCCTCGCCGCTGAAGCCTTAGGCATACCCTTAGCGGTTTGCGGCTGGCCGGCTCAGCGCGAACTCAATGATGATTATCTCTTTCCGGTGCAGAAAACGTTGGGGAATGCCAGCCGTGAACGGATCACACGCTTGTGTGAACGCTTTGGCCTCAAAGGGATAAACTTTTCCAGCGGCCCGACACCGTCCGTCATCAGCCCACACTTGCATATCAGCTACTTCAGCGACTTTTGGTATCAAGCCGACAGCGGCAACATTCTACCCCAAACCTTATTTGTCGGTGGGATTCCTACGACCCCGGCTGACACGCCTCCAACATGGCTCAGCGATATTCCGGCTAATCAACCATTAGCACTCGTCACGTTGGGAAGCGTTTTTACAGGCGATTTAGGTTTCTTCGCATGGGCCGCACAGGCGGTTGCGCGTCTTCGATACATTCCGGTTGTGGTCATCGGGCGCAATCCGATTGAGCCGGATAAAAAGGCTGAACTCAAAGCCGCCTTACCACCCAATACCCGTCTACTCAATTGGATTCCATTTGATCATGTGCTAGCGCGAACCCGTTTAATGGTTCATCACGGTGGGATGGGGACTACTCATGCTGCTGTGATTCACGGCATCCCGCAGATGGCCGTTCCACACGCCGCCGATCAACGTGGCAATGCCCGTCGCATCGCACAGGCCAAAGTGGGCTTCAACCTGACGGCACATGAAGTCCGTCACGGAGCATTGCTGGAAGGGACAACTGCCCTCACCAACGATACGAATGTGCAAGCCAGTGCCCGTCAACTCGCGGCTGACTTTGCGGCGCTCGGTGGCGCGGACAAAGCCGCAGAAGCATTAGAAAAACTGACATAATTTGCACTCATGTCCGAGACAAGAACTAGGAATAGTGAACCAGTTGGAGTTCGATGATCGCAAACGGCTTTTGCTTGTCCTGCCAGTGCAATGACCCAATTTGAACTAATTTACCTTCCCTTACGTTATCTACTTTGTGATTAGAAATTATGGCGATGAAATATGTCATGTTTGCGGAATACAGGACGCGAACGGATATTGTATCGTCAACGTAGCGGGAAAAGGACAATGAACAAACAATCGGTCAATTTCGGAAACTGGATTCGTAAACGAATCGTGCTTGCTTTTCTATTAACGAGTTTCATCTTATTCGGATTGTCTGCTGTATTGCCAATCCCGCTCATTCGCCTTGTTCTATGGATCGCGGCAGGGGTAACGCTGCTTATTTTTACTTACCTCGCCTATGTATATTATCAGTTCTCTGAACATGGGGGTCGTGTCCAGCGCCGGTTGTGGGCATTGGTCATCGACCATCTTCATTGGGATCATCGTGGTCAGGTTCTTGATATTGGTACAGGCAATGGGCCTTTGGCTATTCTCTTGGCTGTAAAATATCCTGATGTACGGGTTACTGGTATCGATTACTGGGGTAAAGCGTGGGAATATTCCCAGCAAGTGTGTGAGCAAAATGCCGCCTCAATGGGTGTAGCCGGACGTACACACTTTCAGAAGGCAAGCGCATCTAAATTGCCTTTCGATGATGGCGATTTTGATGCTGCTATCAGTCATTTTGTTTTTCATGAAGTCGCTGATGCACCGGACAAACGAACTGTAATCTACGAAGCCATTCGGATAATCCAAAAGGGCGGCGCGTTTGCATTCCAAGACATGTTCCTCGATAAGGAATTGTATGGCGATATTGACACCCTCATCGATACGATACGCAGTTGGGGCATTGAGGAAGTCCATTTCGTTGAAACAGGTAGGGTGTTGAATTTGCCACGACTGCTGCGACATCCTCGTGTGCTAGGTAAAGCTGCGCTCATTTACGGAAGGAAGTGAATGGACTTTCATTGAATTTCAGATTCAGTGTCATCTCAGATTGCATGTACGAGGGCATTATTCGATGTACAGCGCGTAGGCATCTGTACATCGCCTTTCCCGTGATCCGATTCAGCGGAACCTATGAAAGTTCCTTGGTATTCTTTAGGCCTTCGTCCCAAAATATACTGTTAGACCGATTTCCGTCCAACCACAATCACATAACTATGATCAAAGGTTGCGTCGGTTGTCCCTACAGCCTGTGGAATGAGCCACGCCCGTGCGGCTTCCGGCGCTTGCATCAACATCACCTGTAAACGCTCGATCACATCCTCACCTTGTCCCTGTCGCGTGGCCCAATCGACCAAATTTGCACCCGACTTGTGTACGATTTCCGGCGCTTCAACCTTCAAGCCTGCGTCTAGAAACATGCCCTGCCATTCGTATCCGGCATACATGCGGTGATGGCTTGGATCACGCAGCCGTTCGA
>JACDGI010000993.1 GCA_013821665.1 Anaerolineae bacterium | reverse complement strand
GAACGACGGCGTCTTTACCTTTTAAGAATTTTAATGAGTGCGCCCAATGTGCTCCTGCTGGACGAGCCGACCAATGATCTGGATATTCCCACCTTGATGGCTCTTGAAGAATATCTGGATGATTTTCCAGGCTCACTGATAGTGGTCAGCCATGATCGCTATTTTCTGGACCGGACTATCAACAAAATTTTCAGAATCGAAGATGGCGGGCAAGTCAAAGAGTATCCTGGTGACTACAGTGCTTATTTAGGATTTCGTGAAAGGGAAATTTTTGAGTTAAAAGAACAAACATCAGGCAGCCAATCAACCGGGGTAAAAGGTGACCAGCAAGCTGTTCGACCTGAACCTGAACCATCGCGCAAGCTTTCCTTCAAGGAGAAACGAGAATTGGAGACCATTGAGTTACAGATTGAGTCAGGCGAAGCCAGAAAATCAGAGATTGAGTCCTTATTAAATGCTCATGCCAGTGATGCTGAAAAAGTTCAGGCGCTTTACACTGAACAACAGGAGCTAATCAACAAGCTTGACCAGAGCGTGGAGCGTTGGGCAGAACTGGCCCTTAAAGCAGACTTTTAAAGACAGAAACCATTTTCGGAACAGGTGAAGTGCTGGCGTTTGCGCAATGACTAATCACGAACAACTTTACAATCGGGCAATACAGGAATTTCGGTCAGTTCCCCCCGAATAATATTTTTTCTTTAATTTGAGAATCGCGGTTAGATCCGATTTTCTAGTTCAATTTGATGTGAAGGGAATGGGCAGTAAAATAATTTTCAGAAGCCGTGGTTTGTATTCACGATTATGCGTGGAAGGATTATGACAATTTCAAACAGCGAAGCCTAATAGAAGGCGTGGGAAGCGGATTTGAAGGTGCTTTGCAGACTGCCGAAAATGATGCAAGGAGGCGAGGACCGATTTTTCAGTTTCGTCTGATTACTCAAACCAAACAGGAAGTACGCGGTGTAGCGGAGAGATACATTATTAGAATAATCAGCGATCAGGAAATTCCGGTAAGGTTGAAGCAAAAGTTTCTGACGTTTCTGAAGTCACTCACAATAGAGTCGATTGAAGTGACATCTGTTTATATAGATGGAAATGATAGATTACCGATTTAATTGCTTATCCCGAGGCCGCCGTCTAACAAAACCATGAACCCGACCGCCCTCCAGCGAGCTTTTTATCTCTCCGGTATCTTGGCAGCGGGTTATGGCGGGCGTTAGATTGCTCCGTGGTGAAGGGAGATACTATTTTCCAGCGGCTCGATTTGATATTCTTAGCCACATGAGATTTAATCGTCTGCTCGCCTATCTCAGCGGATGTGTAACGATAGCAGCATCATTGCTCATCTATCTGGAATACATTCATGGTCTGGGCTTTCCTGATGGATTCATCACCGAGCTGGGGTACGCAGAGCGGAATCTAGCTCGGGTATTGATTGTGATAAGCATCATGTTGGGTGCGTCTTTTATTTATTTGGGGGTGGTCGGAGGGCGGGAGTTGATCGGTAGAAAGTTATCTGTTGCCATCATCCTGTACGTAACATTTATCATCAGCGTATCTGTGATTGATTATTATTGTCGCTTATATCTGAGTGGCAGTGGTGGCGGATAGGCCGCAATCTAACAAAAGATTCAAGCCGACCCGTCCCAGCTTGGATTTTATTGTCAATGTAGCGCCGCGCGGCTTAATCTTAGCGTTAGATTGCTATCGATTCGTAAAGAATGGTATGTGTTAGGTGTCATGCCAACCGACATAGCTCAAGAAATAAGCGCAACCGTTGATGCCGCCTCCGCAGCGCTCAGACAAATTGGCGAGGCCGATACTTCCGCCATCCCCGAAGTTGGTCGCTGGTCAAAGAAGCAAATCATTGGACATCTGCTCGACTCCGCCTCTAACAACCATCATCGCTTCGTCAGGGCACAGCAACAGCAATCCGCTGTGTTTACCTTTCCCGGCTACGAGCAGGAAGCATGGGTCAGCGCGCAGGCATACGAGTCGAGTTCGTGGGCGGAGTTGGTGGAATTGTGGCGATTGTACAATCGACATTTGGCGCACGTCATCGAGCACATGCCGGAAGACAAACTCGGCGTGGAATGCCAAATCGAGTCGAACGAATCGGTGAGTTTGGGCCGTCTGATCGAAGATTACCTGAAGCATATGAAGCATCATCTGGCTCAGCTTGGCGTGATATGATGTGGCTTGGCACAGATGGCGGGCGCACACACATTCCGTGTGGCGCAATCTAACAGTGGTATGAACCCGACCCGCTTCCAGCTAG
>JACDGI010000212.1 GCA_013821665.1 Anaerolineae bacterium | reverse complement strand
AGGCTGCCCTCCAACGACAGGGGCCTGCCCAACAGGAGCCGCGCCGCGTGCCATCTCATAACCCAACGTCACCGTTTCACCCAGCCCCAACATATCGCCGTTATTGAGGGGTTTGGCCCCCGTCAGGCGTTGACCATTGACGAATGTGCCATTGGTCGATCCTAAATCTTCAAGCGTAAAGCCGCCCGCACCGCGTGTAAAACGCAGGTGATGTCGGCTGACCTCAGGGTCATTGATAGTAATGTCGTTGGTGATGTCGCGGCCAATCGTGATAATGTCTTTGTTCAAATCATAAACTTGATTTGGCTGCGGTCCCCGACGAACGATCAGACGGAAATTGTCACTGCTCTGCATAGTGTAGCGCCCCTCGTAGAAGCGGATGCGGTAATAATTAGGATGATTATAACAGCGTGCCAACAAATAGAGCAAGCAAGCGTTGTGTGGTGGGAGGTTAGCCGTCAGCCAGACGTGGGGGCACACTGAATTTGGTTTTGATAGACATTAATCCTCTAAAGTGGGGTAAGAACGGGTTGCCTCATTTACTCTAATAGAACATCCGTGCATAACATCGACCAAGGGGGAATTTCAATGTCACGCGTCAAAGTCTCGAATCGGGTGCTTGAACGTTCAATCATGAGTAATCGTTAATCATGCAAAACGACCACCCAAAAGACATCAAACCGGTTGAATTTATTGTGCTGATGGCCTTTATCATGCTGCTGACCGCGGTGGCGATTGATATTATGCTGCCAGCTTTTGGTCAGTTGCGCGTCTACTTGGGTCTAGCGCCGGACTCGACCGCCACTTCTCAAATCGTCACCTTCTTTTTTCTCGGTCAAATTGGGCAGCTCGTCTTTGGCCCACTCGCAGACCGCTATGGTCGTCTACCGGTTTTAAGAGTTGGATTTGTGCTCTATATTGGCGGCTGTATCGCGCGGCCATTTCACCCACCCTCAGCTTGATTTTGGCGGCTCGTTTTGTCGTGGGTCTGGGAGCGGCTGCACTCTCGGTTGGGGCGGTAACCAGCGTGCGGGATCGTTTTATGGGCGACAAGATGGCACGCACTATGTCCCTCATCATGACTATTTTCCTGTTTGTCCCGATTGTCGCCCCAATTGTAGGCACAGCTATTTTGTCAATCTCGTCGTGGCAGGTGGTCTTTCTTACACCGGCTATTGTCGGAGTAGTCGTTTTTATCTGGTCATTTCGATTACGCGAATCTCTAACAGCCGAGCGCCGACTCCCCTTGGATGTCACCACGCTCGTGAAATCCGTTCGACAAGTCACTGGCAACTGGACCTATGTCCGCTATACGGCCATTGTCACCATCATGTTCTCGGCTTTCAGTTCTTATGTCAGCAGTTCCGAGCATATGATCAGCGAAATCTACAAACGTCCAGAATTGTTTACATGGATTTTCGGCGGTATCGGCCTCACGATGGCGATTTTCACCTTCTTAAACGCCCAATTCGTCCGGCGGTTCGGGGCGCGGCGTACCGTTCGAACGCTGCTGACCGTCTATGTGATTTTGGCGGGTATCTTGTTAGCACTGACTCTGGCGCTGCACGGCACACCCAACATTTTTGTCTTCTTTGGGATTGTGGCCTTGCTCCAAGGGGTTTACGTCGCCGCCGAACCCAACAGCAGTGCGCTGGCACTTGAACCGATGGGCACAACCGCTGGCATGGCTGCGGCCATCTACGGCACATCCTTCTTTGTGGTCGGTTCCTTTTTGGGATCATTCATTGACCGCCAATTGATTGACTCGGTTACACCGCTGGCCGTTGGTTATTTGATCGCGGGTCTGGTTGTTGTGATACTGGTCTACTCAGGTCGCACCAGTACCAACCCTGTTATCACCACCACCGCCGCCGAAACTGGCGATTAAACCAGCCTCCTCGAACGATGCGACGAGAACACTTTTGGGGTGATGTCATTTCGCAACCGAATTTTTATGTAGGGGAGCACCTATGTGTGCTCCCGAATTATATTTCCAAACCGACCACAGCCAACGCTCATCATCTTCTCTACAAACGGTTATCACCAGCCTTGTTATACTCGGTCATGTGTAACGGCTTTTCGCAGGAGGGGTGATCTATGCGGCGCGCAAACCGTCTGTTGATGGTTACGATGCTGGTTTTGGGCTTCATTTTAGGTGGGGGCATGGTTGGATTTGCGCTGCTGCCCAACGCGGCGCGGGTGACAGCGGCTCAGGATACGATTACGGCGGTGCCAACGCCCACTGCTTTACCAGATTCAGTCTATGCCGAATTGGATGCCCGCGATCAGGTCATGATTAACCTCTATGACCGCATCAACCCCTCGGTTGTTCATATTTCCAGCAGTCAAAATGTCCCGAACTTCTTCTACGGAACGTCCCCCGAACAGGGCACTGGTTCCGGTTTCTTGTACGACAATTTAGGACATATTGTCACCAACAACCATGTGGTGTCCGGCGCGGATACGTTGGATGTGCTGCTCTCCAACGGCCTGAACCTCCCCGCCACCGTCGTCGGCACCGATCCTTATTATGATCTGGCCGTGGTCAAAATTGATTTGCCAGCCGGTATTGCCTCCCCTTTGGAATTGGGTGACTCCGATCCGCTGAAAGTCGGACAAACCGTGATTGCCATCGGTAATCCTTTTGGTCTTGACCGCACCCTCACAACCGGCGTGATTAGTGCTTTGGGACGGCGCATCGAAACCGACGCAGGCACCGCTATCGGGCAAGCCATCCAAACCGACGCGGCGATTAACCCCGGTAACTCTGGCGGCCCGCTGTTGGACGCTCATGGACGCGTCGTCGGCATCAACACCGCCATCAACTCGCCCAGCGGCGGCTCGGTTGGCATCGGCTTTGCAGTCCCCGTCAACATCATTAAGCAGGTTGTGCCCAGCCTAATTAAAACCGGACATTATTCTCATCCATCGCTCGGTGTTCAGGTCGCGGAACTTGGCACCGAAGTCTCGCCCGGTAATAATGGCATCCAGCAGGGCTTATTGATCGTTCAGATGGACGCGGGTGGCCCAGCCGAGCAAGCCGGTTTACAAGCCGCGACCATCACCACGCAGCGTGGACGTTACGTGGTTAACGGCGGTGACATCATTACCGATGTCGGCGGCAAACCGGTGGCCTCGCGCAATGACCTGCTGCTCATCCTTGAGGAAAATTATCATCCGGGCGACACAGTTGATATTACCTTCGTGCGTGACGGCAAAACCATGACACAGTCGGTAACGCTCGGATCGCAGTAAGTCGATTATTGGAAATGGGTTTAAAAGGGGTTTGCTCAACAGCGAATCCCTTTACGATCTCTTTCTAAAAAATCACGATTTGGTGGCTGAATAGAGGACATTAGGCAGCAATTTCGGTACTTAAGCCCTATAGACTTAAGACATTAATGCTCAATTCTTCGTTTATGATTACAATAGATTACTAAGGCAAATGTTTTTCGCGAAATGGAAAGTAAATACTCATGCATGATCCTAAGAGCCGTGAAACAAAATATCTTAACGATAAAGTGCATAATACCGATACCTATATGCCCGTACGGGCGACCGGGCCACTGCATGAACCGCTGCCTTGGGTAATCGAACTGCGTATCGTCGGCACGGTATCGACGATTCAAGTCCAAGTTCACGAAACCATGATGATTGGTCGCGCCGATCCGCAAAAAGGCATAGTGCCCGCGGTTGACCTCAGCGCGCACAATGGGCAAGGATTAGGGGTGTCCCGCCAACACTCCGTTATTCTGGTGAAAGACAACCGCATCTTCATCAAGGATTTGGGCAGCGTGAATGGCACGCGCTTAAACGGCAATTTGCTGGCTCCGCAAAGCGAATATCGTTTGCGACATGGCGATGAAATCACCATCGGCCAGATGCGGCTTCAGGTTCGTTTTACCGTTGTGCCCACCATTGGCATGAATCCCAAAGGCACAACCGGCTCACTCGATGCCCCTGTGCCGCGTATTGCACACGGCGAAACCGCATTGGTCGTGGAAGATGATTTGGATGTTGCCAAAGTCTTCCACATGGCTTTGCGCCACGCTGGGTTTAATGTAACGGTTGTCGATAGCGCGGCCTCGGCTATCGCTTATGTGTCCCATCAATTTCCCGACTTACTGGTACTGGAATTGATGCTGCCCGATATGAATGGTTTGGATCTGCTGCGTTACATCCGCAAGCAACCTGATAACGCCAAAACCCGCGCCATCGTTTGCTCCGGTGCGACTGGCGGCTTCCAGATGCATCAGGCGATTGAGGCCGGAGCGCAGTTGTTCCTCGGCAAGCCGGTCAGTGTCGAAGATTTGCTCAAAGGTGCCACCAAGGTTCTGGACTTGGATACATCTTTGGTTTCGCCGCAGCCCGAATCCTAGTTGATTAAACCGGCTAAGGCCGCGTGTTGCAGCAGCATAATGGTTTTACCATCCGCGATTTCGCCGCTTTGGATCATCCGCAGCGCTTCCGCAAACGGCATCTCCAACACTTCAATATCTTCACCATCCGAGGGCAATCCACCGCCCTCGGTTATTTTCTGGTTTTCCTGATACTCCGCCACAAAGAAATACAAACGCTCTGTGACAGAACCGGGACTCATAAAGGCTTCAAACACCTTACGTGGTTGTTGAATCAGGTAGCCCGTTTCCTCGGCGGCTTCCCGTTGGATACTTGTCACCGGATCATCTTGGTCGAGCAAACCCGCACAGGTTTCAATCAACACACCCGAATGGTCGTTGACGAAAGCCGGAAAACGAAATTGGCGCGTGAGGATCACGGTCTTTTTAAGCGGGTTATACAGCAAAATGGTCGCCCCGTTGCCCCGATCATAGGTTTCGCGGCTGACTGTTTGCCAGCTTCCGTCACGCCGTTGATATTCAAAGGTCGTCTTCTTGAGGACATACCAATCATCGGATAAAGTCTCAACCTGTTTAATGCGGATTTCCTTTTGCATGGAGTCTGCTCTCTCTTCTCTCTGCGTCTCTGCGGTTAAATCTTATTCTTGATAATAAACGCAAAATACCGCATAATCAAGATTAAAACAGCAAAATACCGCAAACATACGGAGTACATATGCTCAAAGAAGAACGTCAGCAGCACCTATTGGATGCCCTGAAACGCGATGGCAAAGTCGTTGCCATCGACATCAGCGGTGTATTGAATGTCTCTGAAGATACCATCCGCCGTGACCTGAACGAACTGGCGGAAGCGGGTTTGCTGCGCCGTGTACATGGTGGCGCGGTCGCCAAAGCCCTAAGCGAAGCCGCTTATATCAACCGCAGTCAGCAGCATACTGAGGCTAAATCTTCGATTGCCGAAGCCGCCGCCCATCTTGCACAGGATGGTCAGGTGATTCTGCTAGATTGTGGCACGACCACCACCCGCTTAGCTCAGGTTCTACCCTATGATTTACGAGCCACGGTGATTACCAACAGCCCGCCCGCAGTCATGGCCTTGGCTGAGCATCCTAACCTCGAAGTGATTTTGCTAGGCGGGACACTCAATAAGGCGACGATGGCGATCATTGGTGCGGAAGCAGCCGCATCATTGTCACGCTTTCGGGCGGATATTTGCTTCTTAGGAGTCAATGGGCTGCATATGGAAGCCGGTATTACTGATTTCTCGTATGAAGAAGCCCAACTCAAGCGCATCATGATCGAAAATTCGGCGGCGGTGGTCGCGCTGGCCTCAGCCAATAAAATCGGGACGGTTGCCCCCTATGTTTTAGGGCCAATTCGGTCACTCACCCATTTGGTCACAGAACAATCAGTTGATGATGTCGAACTAAAGCCGTATATTGAAATGGGAGTCTCGATTATCAGGGTGTGATAGGGGAGCAAAATGTCCGTTAATATGCTTGTGCATTACACTGATCGTCCGGATTTAGATAATATAGAAATGGTTCCGGTCAGCGACGAACGGACCTTCCGTGAAGTATGGGAACCAATTATTCGTGAACTGAAATTGGAACTCCTGAGTCAAGCGGCAGATTTGATGGTGGTCGTCGTTCCACCATTCACCGACTTTTTAGCCGAGTGGAAGACTTTGCACAAACACTTTAAACGGCTTGCCGAAAATCAGCCTCACAGTTTCTACCCTCAATTGTGGGAGAAATGTGGTCGCATCATCGAACAACTCACATTCTATACCACCGAGGTGGACGAAGTAAACAACGTCTCTATGGGCTAGATGTGCCCTCAAAAGTTTGTAAACTCGAACCACCGCTTACGAACTTTTGTGCTACAATAATGCCTATGATAAACCTATCTCTCTCCTTTTTCCTCTTCTCTCTCTGCGTCTCTGCGGTTAAAAATGTATTTCCCTTTGCATTTTTGGCGGCTCTCTCCCGTACATCCGCTGCAACGGCACTGCCAATTGTGCGGCGGCGGATACACGCGAGCCAGCCGCTGCACTGGTGGCATCAGCCGAGCCAGCCGCCATGCAAAAATGTCGATTCAGCGGATTGCTCCCTCACATCCGCCTGCTATTTCGGCGGAAAAAATGCAAATTGTGCAGTAAAATTGCCATAAAATCTGACTAAGGAAAAAAGATGCCAATTATAACCGACGACGAAATGCACCAGATGATGTCCATCACCAAGCCTTATACCGTTGTCATCCTCAAAACCGGCCCCAAATATAATGAACCGGAATCGCGTCCCATTATTTGGGAACATGGTCGCCGCAACTTCGAATTACGCGCACAGGGCTTACTCTCGATTGTCTGCCCCATCCGTGACGACAGTGGCACAACTGGCATCGGTGTGTTCAACGCCACCATCGAAGAAACGCAAAAAATCATGGATGAGGATCCGGGTGTCAAAGCCGGCGTATTCGTCTACGAACTGCATCCTTCGCGCAGCTTCGCCGGCGACAGCCTACCTTCGTGATAGATAGACTATCCTTGATTGCTTGTTCATATCGCTCTGAGAATTTGCTACCAATGAGAGCGTTTTTCTCCCCTCTGCCATGAAATGGAGAGGGGCCGAGGGTGAGGATTTCTGCAAGGCAAATCACAACATCATTGAGTATCGGACAACGCTATTTAGGGGTGAGGATATTAAATTGTTATATCGCGTGACCGGGGAACGCGATTTTAAGACCGAGTTCCTCGAAGATACGCATAATTTCAAGGTTGACGGTTTCGCGCTCATTGGTGAAGGACGGCCAATCCGAAAGATTGACGTAGCAGCGCACCAAAATTTCAAAGCCATTGTCGCCAAAGTTGATGAAGTTGACGATGATCGAATCGGCCTGTACCTGCTCACGGGCGGCCAACATCGCACGGATTCGGCTCATCAGTTCAACAATATCTTGGCGTGTCGCACTGTAATTGACGCGCAAAGTCGTGTTATACCAGCGCTTACTCAGGCGCGACCAATTCAAAATCGGCGAGGAGGCTAACTTGCTGTTGGGCACAATCACATACGACTGATCCGGCTGCCGGATGCGTGTCGAGCGAATACCAACATGCTCAACTGTGCCTTCAATATCGTTCGATTTAATAAACTCGCCCACCATAAACGGTTGGTCACTGACAATCGTGGTGAAGCCGAATAGATTCTCCACAGTGTCCTTGGCTGCCAACGAGAAAGCCAATCCGCCGAGGCCGAGGCCAGCCACCAAACCACTAACATCGTAACCCCATTCCTGAATAATGATCACCAGCGCCACAGCAATCAGAATTAGTTTGATGGCTGTCCGCATGAAAGGTAGTAAACGTTCATTGATAGTCATTCCGGTCAGGCGGAACAGGCGGTTACTGGTCGGTGCCAGCGCATCCACGATTTGATAAGCCGCCAGCAAAACCGCGATGATGATAAAGACCCGCGCCAGATGAACCACGAATACCGAAGTCGTCACATCGACATTCATAATTTCCGCGCCGATTAGCAGACCGACCGCGATAATCACCAATCGTGTCGGAGTCGTGACGATGTCCAGCACCACATCATCCCAACCTGATTGGGTACGCTTGGCGAAGGCATGTAAAGGACGCACAAACAACGCTGCCAGCAAGCGCCGCAGCAGCCAAAACAGGGCCAGCACCACAATCGCCAGCACAATCCGCGTCAGGTTATCGCGCAAATCAGGCGGGACTCTATTCCAAACAGAGGTAATCTCATCCATCGGCAGCTCGTTCCATAATTCACCGGTACCCCTATGAATATGCCTGAACCTACGCCGAATGGCAAATCGACTACAACATCACATGGGTATCATCGTCGGCATACAGGACACGGATGGCTGTTCCAACAGGCAGCAGCGGCTTATCCCGCAGGTCATCACGGGCGCGCATTTGCTCACCCGAAAGTGTATGTCCATTGGGTGACGTAAATGAATAGGTGACAAAAATATAATTCGGCCCTCTGGCCTCGCCACTCCTCGTCCAATATCGCACGTCCTCATTGTAGATAGCGCTAATCGTGCCATTCAGCAGGACACCTTTCGTGGTCAGTTGTTTATAACGTTTGTTGGTTCGCACTGAAAAAATCAGACTAAAAGGACCAACGGTCACTAAAGCGATAAGACCTATTTTGACTGCAACTGTGATGACGATCACACCCGTATCCGCGTCAATGTGTTGACGGGAGCCTTTTGTCGCGTCCAGCACAATAAACAGCATAAGCGCCGCTACGATGAACAAAGTGATTAGGGGTGCTAACTTCAAGATAGGGATGTTGTAGCCTTGAACCGTCCGAGGTTCCAGCGGATACACACCCAGTTCGTAGCGTTCATATCGCGGATTGAGTGTAAAAAAGTCAGTCATCACAGCACCAGCTATCAGCAGTCGAAGATGTATACTCATCATAGTACCGCTGACAATTTTGTATCCCCTCAAACTTGGGCTAGGAATAAAAAAGAAGCTGGTGTCAGTCCCAACCTCTTTTGCGTTATAGAATGCTTATCAGCGCATTAACGCGTGTGCGATTAGCCCGAAAGCTGACCGCGAACGGCACCATCCGGGAACTCTGCATTGTGAACGTTGACGTAGAAGCCCGCTGGATTGCTGGCGATTTCCTGCAACAATGCGGCATCAGTCTTGACGCAGCTTGTCGCAGTTCCGCTGGCATCCGGCAGCGCATCAAACGTCACCACAGGCGCACCCTTCACACCCACAGCACCGCGATGAATATGTGCCATCGTAGCCGGGAGTGCAATATTTTGCACGGCAACGGTGTAACAAACTTGACTGTTCGCCATATCAATGGTAATGGCTGCTGTCCCCGTACCATCAGGATCGGCAGGTTGGGTTTCGTTCGCGCCGGTCATGGTCGTGCTGAAGTTCACGGCGGAGGATGTGGCATCGCTGCTTACGCTGCTGGTGGCTTCGGGAGTCATTGCCATCATATCAGCCTGCATCCCTTGGAAGGCCAAAATGGTATAGAAGCGGTTCAACTCGCTGCGCAGCGTCGTACAAGCTGCATCTTCACCAGCAATAGCGACTGTGTTCAGCGTGGTCATACTTCTCATATCCGTACCGGACGGCATCATGGCCGCCATCTGGCTCATCATGGTCGCGTCATCCATCGTCATCATGCTGGCCGCAGTCTGCATTTGATCCTGCGTCATCACCGTAGTTGGAATCGCCATAATCGGGGCGGTAAACAAAGGTGCGTATTGCCCCTTGTCCAAGGTGGTCAAATCAACGGGTGTCATTGTCGTGCTGCCAGCGCTCGTGACCGCTGATATCACACCGTCGAAACCGAAGTAATGTTCTGCCACGTACAGGCTCAAGATCAGGTCAGAGTCGCAAACAATACCGTTCGCGCTGACCGTCGAACCTGTCGTTGATGAACTGGTTGTGGCTTCAGCAGTAGGTGCTGCTGTGCTCGCTGTGGTTGATCCAGTAGAAGGCTCTGCTGTAGCCTCCATCGTCATTTCCATTGTAGCTTCGCTGGTCGCCTCTGATGTGGCTTCCATCGTAGCCTCAGTGGTTGGCTCCATCGTCATCTCGGTGGTGGGTTCCAAGGTCGCCTCGCCACCGGGGGTAACAGTTGCTGTGGCATCCTGTGCGCCTACAAATGCCGCACTAAATAAAGCGCCACAAAACAGTGCCGCGACGAGTAATCGAGTGAAATTACGCATATAAAAACCTCCTATAAACAAACCGACAATATCCAAATTGGACACTATCTCAATCGTAAGGCGGCTGTATAGCGTAAGCATCAACACGCTGGCTCAAATTAGGATGGGCCGATTAGCTCAAAACAAACTAGGTTCATTGTGAAAAAAAATTAGAACCCTAAGCCAATTAGATGGAATCAAAAAGAGCGCCTCCTCTCGATCAATCTCGCAGCGAAAGGAAGCGCCCTTATACGAAAATCGGACTAACGAAGTCTTAGCGCACTTTTATGCGGTCAATGATACTTGCCGCCACGCAGCGCCCTTCATCAAAACCCTTCTCGATGCCTGTGCGGTAATGGATGCCACCGTACAAGCGCGAGATTCCAGCTTCGCTAGCTGCGTTTTCAAACGACGTAAAGCTGCGGCTGTCGAGGTTTCGGAAACGCTCGGTGTTGTCCGTGAAAGACATCGTGCCGAAAATATCTGTGAGGATGCGTGCCGCCGTTTCTGACACAATCGAATGTCCTGAAACAAATTCAGGGAAAGGCGGTGTCTGAATAAATGGCTGCCACTTGGCATCAATATACTTATGAATGTAAGTTTCAGGGCGCATCAGCAGCACAACATACTTAATATTCCAGCCAGAGATGAAAGCATCGCCCACACCGATCCCAACCATCGCCAAAGCATCGACTGATCGGCCCAAATCCAACTTCAGGTCGCCTATCAATTGCGCCGTGAGTGCCACCCAATGTCCACCGGGTGTACCGGTAATGCCGGGGGTATCCACCCAGAAGGTCGCGATGTCTTTTTGTTCTTTGGTCAGCTTATCACCGACATTTTTTACTTCCAGCGCCTGTGCATAAAATGTTGATTTTGGATCCTCGCTGAAGTCCATATCTTGC
>JACDGI010000211.1:371-10974 GCA_013821665.1 Anaerolineae bacterium | reverse complement strand
CCGTATTACGGATCGTGACTCGCTTCGCATAGCTGAGATGGTCATGTCCGGCAGCGTCAATAAGCGCCTCGTCCGCTGTTTGCTGGCGGCAGGATTAGATGCATTCGGTTTGTCCGGCGTAGATCGTGGTCTCGTTCGTGCCCGTCAGATGCAGATCGAAGGGCAGGATATGGGTTTTACGGGTGAAGTGGTATCCGTGCGAGGTGAAGTGGTGTTGAGCTTGCTGGAGCAAGGTATTACGCCGGTGATTTCGCCGGTGTCGCTCGGTGAAGAAACCAACTTCAACGTCAATGCCGATCATGTGGCCGGGGCGTTGGCGGCTGCGATTAATGCCAACCGCGTCGTTTTTCTGACGAATGTGGAAGGTGTTTTGGTCGATAGTAAAGTGGTACCCACACTCTCACCGGATCAAACCCAACGTCTTATTGACGACGGTACGATCTTTGGCGGTATGATACCTAAAGTGAAAACCGCACTTCATGCCCTCGAAACCGGCGTTCACAGCGCGGTTATCACCAACTTGAAAGGGCTAGCGGTGGGTGGAGGAACGGTCTTTGCAAACCAATGATAAGCAACCAAAGAATACCCGTTGGGGATTTAAAGTCTGGTTTCCCATCTTATGGTTAGTGCTGGCACTTGTATTGATGGTAGTTCTAATCGTGTTAACCATCACACAAACGTCAGCCGCGTAAATGCTATTGTAGGGACGCAATATATTGCGTCCGATTAACGGAGCAAATGTTATGGCTCTTGAAATGCGTTATCAGGCAGTCCCCGAACATTGGAAGTGGATACCTCAGCCCGAAGCGACTGCGGATACCAGTTCAATGTTCGCCTTCCTTGCCGCTGACCCCCAACCGGTGCAGCCCACATCGGCTTGGCCGCCACGTTTTGAAACACAACCCACCATCACCCCGGCGGGTGCGGATTTTGGCGCGGAGTTGTTGAGCTTAATGCGCGCAAATGCAGGTCTTGCCCAACGGAACTGCTTCATCGGGCACTATTGGGACATCCTCCATTATTTGATGGCCGCGCGTCGCCGTAGTGGGGATGCCGGACGCGGTGTTGATTGGGCCAGTCGCGCCATTGTCGGTGGGGATGAACTGCTGGGGATCAAGTTTAATAGCACAGCCGTTTTCTTCCTGCCGCATACCGAATTACAAACCACTTGCTACCATCTGAATCAGGTCAAGCCAGAAATGCTGGCCGAGCATTACGACGTGCAAGCCATGATTCGCTTAGGCGTTTACAGCAGTATTTCCTTACTCGGCAAAGAGAAAATTTTTGCCGAACTCTGGCACACATTTGACCGCCTGCGTACATTTTATTTGGATGTCGCTGCCCATGAAGAAGGTGTTATTGCCTATATGTCATGATGTAAAATAAAGCACACACATCACTCTGATTGTGCGTTCGTAAACTTAGACGCTTAGGGGTGTGATGATGCCTAATGAACAACAACGGGTCGAGGAGTTGCACGCCCTCGTCCGTTACATCTATCGGGAACGATTGGCGGAGAAAATTATCACCGCCTTTAACGAAGCGCTTGCTGATAAAGAAGATCCTGCCGAACGTCGTGCCATCATCGAACACTGGCTGGACTTCTACCAAGCGCACAAGTATCGCAAGCTCATGCGCCGCCGCCGTGCTACCGACAAAGAGCGAATGACCGCTTGCTCGGCCTGTGGCTATCCGGTTTCGCAGCGCCATCATTTGTGGGACATTGCCACACATGGCGAAAATGCAGTAACCGTGCAGTTGTGCCCGAACTGCCACGAACTGCATCATCTGATGTACAACGCCTTGGCACGGGACTCGCTTTACAGCCAGAAGTTGGTGCGGCATGTGTTGGACTCAGGGCGGCTGGCACCGGAAGCGGCGATAAGGATTTACGGATGGTTACGTGCCATCCTCGCCTATGAGATCGAAAATGGCTGGTTGGAAAGTTTCAAACTATCGGATTTGTGGATTGAAGACAAGCTGGGTTGGAATGAATATCTACAAAAGTCTCAGGCCAATGCTAAAAGTTAATTACCGCAGGGGACGATTGCTCATTTTGGCCTCGTCTCTTGTATTGGTATTTGCTTTGGGGCTTGGGACAATATTGGCCCAAAGCACCTCCGTTACAAATCCGTCGCTGACTCAAGCGCTAAAACCGCTGGAATTGACTGCCACCTTTATAGTGGGGCTTGCTACGGCTAATGCACCTACGCCAATGCCCTCAATGCCAACGTTAACCCCGATGCCAACTTACACTGATGCCGTTCTGACTGTGCAAAAAGCAAAATTCTTGAATACTTTGATCTCTACACTTGGATTTAACCATGCAATATTTGCCCCCATCGTAACCGATATGGTGAAAGCTGAATCGGCATTCGAAACCCTCGAACCATTAGCATTGGATTTTCGAACGATAAACTTTGGGAATGCTAAATATGTGGCTGTGATTATTTATCGGGCAGGCTATGATTCGGGTTTTGATCGCTTACTCTTATTTCGAATAGTGGATCAAACGCCAATCTTATTGAATAACCCGCTGGATACGTTACCGGAAAGTCTGCTGCATTACAGCTTTATTGACCAAGGCTTTGCGGATCGTAACGATAATGGGCTGCCAGATTTGGCAATTAGTGTCGGTTGGGGTGGAAGCTGCTGTAGCGCTAAGCTCACTCTGTTTGAAATTGATCACTACAATCAGTTTGTTGATATTTCCCCCCATGCTTCGGATGTTTATCCGGCGCGTTTCGAAGATCTAAACCATGATGGGTTTCCTGAAATCGAAGCCATAAGTCCTTCTGGGCAAGGCTGGGAGTCTGTTACGCGCTGGTTTGGCTGGAATGGACAAGATTACGTCGACGTTTCGGCCCAATACCCAGAGTTTTATCTGCCGCGAATTAATGCGTTTTCTCAAAAGCTAACATCAGATTCGCAATGTCACCTGAAGGATACAATCGATGTCGAAATGTTAGATTTTCTCGCTGATTATGATGTTATGGGGCGCTTGCCAGAAGGATGGAGTGAATTGCTACGGCTCATTAAAATGAATTGTTCATCTTCCAATCTTCAAACTTATAGCAAATTACTCGCAACTGCCCAACAGTGGGTGAATTTACATTCGAAATCCTAAACAAATTGTTTCACGAAATCATCAATACTACTAAACGGAGATAACCAATGACTGCGATCCCTACACCCACGATGACTGACCAACTCATTCAGGACGACCACGATCATATCGTCCAGACCTATAAACGTCCGCCATTTGTGTTGGTACATGGCGAAGGTTCGACCTTGTTTGATACGGATGGCAAACCCTATCAAGATTGGGTGGCTGGTATCGCTGTCAACGCCCTTGGTTACAACGATGCACGCTTGACGCAGGCCATCCAAGCCGCCTCGATGGGTTTGATCCACACCAGCAACTTGTATTACACCGCCCCGCAAATCGAACTGGCGAATATGCTGGTCGAAAAATCCTTTGCGGATCGCGTGTTCTTCAGCAACAGCGGTGCGGAAGCCAACGAAGGCGCGGTCAAATTCGCCCGTAAAGTCCAGTATGAAAAGGGCATCCACGACAAGACCGAAATCGTCTGCTTCACCGGCGCCTTTCATGGCCGGACGATGGGCGCGGTCGCCCTGACTCCCAAAGAGAAATATCAGAAAGCGTTCATGCCCTTGATGCCCGGTGCGGTGCTGGCCGAGTTTAATAACCTCGAAAGTGCCAAAGCCGCCATCGGTGCCAAAACAGCCGGTGTCATCATCGAACCCATTCAAGGCGAAGGCGGCGTGAATGTTGCAACCCCCGAATTTCTGAAAAGCTTGCGTGAACTCTGTGATCAAAATGGCGCGGTCTTGATCTTTGATGAAGTGCAGTGTGGTTTGGGACGCACCGGCAAACTCTGGGCACACGAGTGGAGCGGCGTTACCCCCGACATCATGACCCTCGCCAAACCGTTGGCAGGTGGCTTGCCTATCGGTGCTATCTTGATGACTGAAAAGGTTGCCAGTGCTATGCACGCGGGCGAACACGGTACGACCTTTGGCGGCGGCCCACTGGTGACCAGCGTTGCCAAGCACGTCCTCGGTCGCATTGACCAACCGGAATTTTTAGCACATGTCTCTGAAGTCGGCGACTATCTCGTTGAACGCTTGTCCGAAATCAACAGCCCCATCATCAAAGAAGTGCGTGGCAAAGGGCTGATCGTTGCCCTCGAACTGACAGTCGATGTCAGCAACATCATCGAGAAGGGCTACGAACAGGGTCTGCTCATGGTCAATGCCGGAACCAACGTTATTCGTTTCGTCCCGCCGCTGATTATCGAAAAGTCCAACGTTGATAATTTGGTCGAGAAACTCACGACCATTTTCTCTGCCTAATCTCTTATTTTCTGTGTCTCTGTGGTTATCATGCATTAAAGGAATTTTCAGTGACCGAAGTCAATCCCTCCATTGAATTTGTATCCGGTTTTCGCGTCGCAGGTGTCCATTCCGGCTTGAAGAAAAATGATGCGCTCGATATGACTTTGATATTCAGCGAAGCACCCTGTGTAGCGGCTGGAGTCTTCACGACCAATTATATGAAGGCCGCACCTGTCTTGTTTGATATGGAACAGCTTCAGGGCAACAAAGATCATATCCGTGCCGTGACCATCAATACCAAATGTGCCAACGCCTGTACAGGTGATGTGGGTCTTGCAAATGCCCGCGAAATGGCCCGTCTGACCGCCGAGAAAATCGGCTGTGCGGTAGATGAAGTACTGGTCATGTCCACTGGCGTGATCGGTTCGCAGTTACCGATGGATAAAATCACACACGGTATCGAGCTGGCATCCGCGTCATTAGGTAACAACTGGTCAGATGCTGCCGCTGGCATCATGACCACTGATACCCGCCCAAAAATGGCTTCCGTCAAAGTGACCACGCCCGATGGCAAAACCTATAATATCGCCGGTATCGCCAAAGGTGCGGGTATGATTGCGCCCAATATGGCGACGTTGCTCAGTGTCGTTGTCACGGATGCGACACTGTCTGTGGATACGGCCAAGGGTGTTTTGCAATCAGCCTCTGAAACCACCTTCAACCGTGTCGTGGTTGATGGCGATATGAGCACCAACGATACACTGCTGCTGCTCGCCAATGGCCTGAGTGGTGTGACCTTACAATCACCCGATGACTTCACCGCTTTCCACGAAGCCTTAGCTGCCGTCTGTCGCAAGTTAGCACAGGACATTGTCCGTGATGGCGAAGGCGTGACCAAGTTCATTACCTTGACGGTCAAGGGCGCTCCCTCGCCGGAAGCCGCCCATCAGATTGCTAATACTATCGCCACATCGCCACTGGTCAAAACCGCTTTCTTCGGCAATGATGCCAATTGGGGGCGTATCGTCGCGGCAGCCGGTCGTGCTGGTATTCCGATTGTGCCTGAACACGTCAAATTATGGATTGCTCCCGGTGAAACCGAAGATTTTAACTTAGGTTCGCTTCTGCTGTTCGCTGATGGCATACCTAGCGGTTACGGCGAAGAACAGGCATCGGCCATCTTCAAAGAGGCCTCTGCCAGCATTTTGCTCGACTTGGGCGCAGGTAACGGTTCGGCGACGGTTTGGACGTGTGATCTCAGCCATGACTATGTCTCGATTAACGGCGATTATCGTTCTTAGCTTTTCTCCTTGTCCTCCGCGCCTTTGCGGTTAGATATGTATTTTCGGGGTGAATATGATTGGATGTCTGGCGCTCGAAGACGGGCGCATCTTTAACGGAATTGGCTTCGGCGCGGAAGGCGTACAAACGGGCGAACTCGTCTTTAATACCTCGATGACGGGTTATCAGGAAATCCTGACCGACCCGTCCTATCACAAGCAGATAGTTACCATGACGGTTTCGCATGTGGGCAACACAGGCATCAACTTGCTTGACGCCGAGTCGGAACGCATTTGGGTGTCCGGTTTTGTGGTGCGTTCGCTGAGTCCGGTCGTCAGCAATTGGCGCGAACAGGGCGATCTCGATACCTATCTCAAAGCGCAGGGTATCATCGGCATATCTGAGGTAGCGACCCGCGCCCTCGTCCGTCATATTCGCAGCGTGGGTGTGATGCGCGCCGCCATCGCACATGGTGAGGCTGCCAATGACTCCCAAGCACTTGTCGAAATCGCCCGCCAATCACCGGATATGTCCGGCTGGAATCTGGTCGATGCTGTCACCTGCGCCGAACCCTATAACTGGAATGAACGCAGCGATCCTCAGTGGTATCGTGATCATCATTATGATGCGACTGGCCCGTTGATTGTCGCTTATGACTACGGCATCAAACGCAACATCCTCCGTATGATGACAGATCGCGGCTTGCGTGTCACCGTTGTGCCGTCACATACCACTGCTGCCCAAGTGCTGGCGATGAATCCGGAAGGTGTGTTCCTCAGTAACGGCCCCGGCGATCCTGCTGCTGTGACCTACGCCATCCAGAATGTCAAAGATTTGCTGGGTAAGCTGCCAGTCTTTGGCATCTGTCTTGGGCACCAGATTATCGCCCTCGCGCTCGGTGGCAAAACTGAGAAGATGCGTTTTGGTCATCGTGGCGGCAACCAACCGGTTAAGAACTTGCTGACTGGCGTTGTCGAAATCAGCAGTCATAATCACGGTTTCGCAGTGGTTGGCGACAGCGACCTTGGAGGTGCGGAAATCACCCACATCAACCTCAACGATCACACGGTTGAAGGATTGCGTCATGTTGGTTTAGGGGTGTTCAGCGTCCAATACCATCCTGAAGCTGCTCCCGGCCCACACGACTCGCTTTATCTGTTTGATGAATTTGTTGGACGTGTCAAATCGGGCGAAACAGTAAAGTAAAGATGTTTCCGTAAAAAGACCTATTGCCTCAAAGGGGAAGAGAACATTGTCACCGTAATGGATCGCAGTCGCTTACAAGCTTGTTTAGAGCAGGAACAACAGCGTTTCGTCACCCGACATCCACGCTCACAGCAGCTTTATCAAGAGGCTCAATCACACTGGCTCTCTGGTGTACCCATGCACTGGATGGTCAAATGGGCAGGGGCATTTCCGCTATTTGTTGATCATGCTTCCGGCGCGTATTTTACCGATGTCGATGGTCTCGATTATCTCGACCTGTGTCTTGGTGATACCGGCGCAATGACCGGACACGCTCCCCAAGCGACGGTCAATGCTATCGCCCAGCAGATTGCGCATGGTATCACGTACATGCTCCCCACCGAGGATGTCCTCTGGATCGGTCGCGAACTTGAACGGCGTTTCGGCCTCCCGTATTGGCAGTTGGCGCTCACCGCCACGGATGCCAATCGTTTTGCCATTCGCCTTGCCCGTCAAATCACCGGACGCAAGTACATTCTTGTATTCAACTGGTGTTATCACGGTACGGTGGACGAAACTTTTGTCACACTCGATAACGGCATCGCCACCTCACGACGTGGTAATATCGGCCCTGCGGTTGATCCGTCGATCACCACTCGCGTGATCGAGTTCAACGATATTCCTGCTTTGGAAGCCGCGCTGGCTTCTGGCGATGTGGCCTGTGTATTGGCTGAACCGGTGATGACCAATATTGGCATCGTACATCCACAAGCCGGGTTCCATGATGCTTTGCGTGAAATCACCCGCCGCACCGGAACACTGCTCATTATTGATGAGACTCATACGATCTGCACCAGCCCCGGTGGTTATACTGCGGCTTTTAATCTTGAACCCGATATTTTGACCCTCGGCAAACCGATTGCGGGTGGTGTTCCCGCTGCGGTTTATGGCTTTAGTGCCGAAGTTGCTGAGCGCATTCGTGCCAATTTGGGCATCGATCGTGCTGATACTGGTGGCATCGGTGGTACTCTCGCGGGCAACGCTTTGTCAGTCGCCGCAATGAAAGCCACATTGGAGCACGTATTGACGCAAGCGACTTATGACCACACCATTCCTTTAGCCGAACGTTGGGCCGCCGGAGTCCAATCTATCATTGACGAGTATCATCTGCCGTGGCATGTGACCCAACTCGGCTGCCGTGCTGAATATTGGTTCTGTGAACAGGCACCTCAAAACGGTGGTGAAGCTGTTGCCTCAATGGATGACGAATTGGATCACTACATGCATCTCGCCGCTTTGAATCGCGGTATCTTGCTTACACCCTTTCACAATATGGCGCTCATTGCACCTCAAACGACCTCTGCCGACATCGACTTTCATACGGAAGTCTTTAGCGAATGTGTGTCTCAGCTTTTCTCGGAATCGGCTTAAGGCTTACGAATAATTAAGCCCTTTTAAAAAAGGATAAGTCGAGAGGGTATAAAATCATTGAATAATACTGACGCGCTGTGATGTTGTCTCAGCCGTTTTCCGACAAGGAGTTTCTAATGCCAGTAACTGTGGAACGTGTACCCAATAAACCAATTATTATTTTGCATTACGAAGGCTTTCTTGATCTTGCGACGGTCAAATCGGCTTTTGTTCAAAGTGCCGCGCTTGCCGCCGAAATCGAAGGTACAGTTTTTCGGATTGCCGACATTCGTACTGCCGACAGCAACTTTGTCGAAATCGTGAACATCCTCAAGGCCAGCCGTGCTAATGTGCAGGGGAGCGCCGCCGACACCAAGTATCAAGTTATCTTTGTGGGGCAAAACCAGCTTGCTCATCTTTATGCCGACGCGCTCAAGCAGCTTGGGGCTGCGCCCATTCCGTTTTTTCACACGCCCGAAGATGCCATGCAATTTATCGAGCTCGAACAGCACAAGCAGGTCTAATTGGATAATGGTCAACAAATGCTTTTAGAGGAAAATTATGCCCGTCAAAATTGATCCTGTGCCTGATGAACCGATTGTTGTCGTGACCTTTGAGGGTCATATCGATTTGGAAACGGTCAGGAATATGTTCGTGGAAACAGCGATTGTCTTTGCAAAATTTGAAGGGGATGTTTATCGGATTGCCGACATTCGTACTGCCGATACGGATTTTGTAGACATCGTCAAAATGATTAAAGCCATTCGTGATGGACTGCCAGCCTCATCGATTGATCCGCGTATGCACGGTATCTTTGTTGGTCAGAAACAATTTGCCCGTCTATACGCCGACTTTGTGAAGCAGTTGGGTGGCGCGCCCATTTCCATCTTCGCCACGATGGAAGATGCACTCGAATATGCTCATTTACAATTACAGAGCGCAAAACCGACTGAAAATTGATTTTCTTTAAATCAGGCTGATAAACTAATGCCAACAGTTCTTAGAGTCAAAGGCTACCGCTTCGTCATTTTCACGAACGATCATAGCCCGCCTCATATTCATATCCAGCACGCAGAAGGTGCTGCAAAGGTTGAACTCGATCCAATTAGCATCACTGAACATTACAAACTTAAGCGGCGGCAGCTAAACGAGATCATTGAGATTGTAGAAGAAAATCGGGGATATTTACTCGAAAAATGGCAAGCCTTTCAAGGAGATGAAAATGAGTCAGCGAATCCAGAATAACTTTGATGAAGGTAAAATCCCTGTCTCGCTCGAAATTCGTGATGGTCTTCTGTTGGTCACTCTCAAAGATGGTCGCTTGATTGGTACACCTTTATCTTGGTATCCGCGTCTTATGAACGCCACACCCCAACAGCTTGAGAATTACGAACTGTGGGCATTTGGTATTCATTGGGAAGACCTCGATGAAGACTTGGGCATTGAAGGTATGTTGATGGGTATCCATCCTAAACCGCCTGTTCCACAAGTTGGATGATGTGGTGAAAGAAATTTAAATGTTTAAGAAAGTAGTTCTTCTTACCATAAGTGTTATGGCATTTTTTGCAATTTCACCTGTTAGCGCACAGACTGAAAAAGTCTATTGGATTGCCTATATAGCTTCAGCGAATGATCTGCAGACCGGAAAATGTATGCAGGGTCTTTGTCTAATTCGGTCGGATGGAACTGAAAATAGATTTCTAACTGATGATATTCTTTCATTTTCAACCTTTGTGTGGTCACCAGATGGAAAATGGATTGCTTATACTAATACTGAAGGGGATTTGTATCGAATTGAGATAGATGAAAAGAAGCCGGTCTTAATTGCTGATCGGTGGAAATTAATATCTTTTGCTGGTGCAAGTAAAGATCAACTTGATTACATGAAATCTATACAGCAGGTTACCCCTATTTATCAAATTATCTGGGCAGCAGATGGAAATAATTTAATACTTAGTCTATCCCCTCTGCCCATTGCTTCTTTGCCACCTATAAATATTTATAGCATTAGCGTCAACGGCGATAATTTCCATGAAATAGTTCATTTAACGGATGTCGCTACAGAGGCTGCATACTCAATTTCACTATCACCAGATGGAAAATGGATTGCATATTTGGAAGTTCCTCAATGTCGCTATTGTGATTTTCATGGTGGAAGATTATATAAAATTAGACCAGACGGAAGTGATAAACAACTTATTGGGGACGAAACGCCTAATGTGCGAACCTATGTTTGGTCAACTAATGGCGAAAACATGTATTACACGTATTGGGAATCGGATAAAATTTGGTCAATTTACGGAGTCAATGGGGATGGAATAAATCGTAAATTGTTAATAAAAGACATTAAAGTTGATAACTATGGACC
>JACDGI010000211.1:0-361 GCA_013821665.1 Anaerolineae bacterium | reverse complement strand
CCATTACTTGCTGCTACCAACAGTCACCTTTATTATTATGTTTCTTTACGGGACGATAAGTATTTAAAAGTACACACTTTTGATTTCGCCGACGGTCATATGAGTACCATTCCTGATGCTAATTTATTCGGAGATCTTATTGATACCATTTTACCTGCACCATCTAGTGACCGAATATTAGTTGTTGGAACTGATGTTCAAGGTTTTGGTAGATATGGCACAGCCCTTTATCTTTTCAATCCTTCAGGTGAATATACACATTTAATTGGTTATCCGATTTTAGAAATATTTTTCGCTGCATTATCACCCGTACCGATATCATAATCACTTATAAAATATTCTTTCTAGCCCCTTCAGTGGG
>JACDGI010000210.1 GCA_013821665.1 Anaerolineae bacterium | reverse complement strand
ATTCGATACCACTTCGATGATCTCCCCGCCAATGAGTTCAAAATTACGCTCTGCATTTTCGGGTTGCAGCGCAAAAGTAATAAATTCTTCGCGAGTCATAGGTTTGTTTGGCGCTTGAAATACCATGATTCCAATCCTCAGTCTTTGATACCAGTATAGCGTTTTTTATGAGATCACTATTCCAATTTAATTGGTTGGCTTGATCAAATCGGCGGCTTTTTCACCGATCATGACGCAAGCGGCGTGAGTGTTGCCGGATACGATGCGCGCCATAATCGAGGCATCCGCAACCCGCAGCCCATCGATCCCACGCACGCGTAAATGTGAATCCACAACAGCCTGATCGTCACTGCCCATTTTGCAGGTTCCGACCGGATGAAACAGCGTCGAAGCATATTGGCTTATGAAGGCACGCAAATCGGACTCGCTGGTGCAATGACTGCCGGGAGACACTTCTTCGTCGCGGAAGGAGTCAAAGGCGGACATCTTGACCAGTTCACGCGCCAGTTTTATGCCGCCGAGTAATACCTCAAAATCGGCTTCTTCCGCCAAGTAATTGGCGACAATGCGAGCAGGAGCGAAGGGATCATTGGAATGCAAGGTGATTGAGCCAGTCGATTGAGGCTTGACGAGTGTAGGCGCAAAGGTGAAGCCGCGTCCGTCCATTTCGCCCACAACTTCACCCGGCGCGAGGTGGAAATCGTGGCGGAAATGAAATTGGAGTTCGGGGCCGCCATCATCTCGATTGGGGTGAATGTCGGTGAACAAGCTAGTTTCGCCAAGGATCGTGTTGCCTTCCATCCAAGGGCGTTTAGAGAAATAAGCCACACCGATCAACAGATGGTCTTGCAAATTTTGGCCGACAGCAGGTAAGTCGAGAACAGGCTCAATACCCTGCGACCGTAATGCATCCGCGTCACCGATGCCGGACAGCATCAGCAGGCGCGGCGAGTCAATTGAACCGACGCTCAGAATAACCTCGGCATCTGCGTGTACCTGTTGAGTCTGCTTATCCTGATGATACTCGACACCGATTACGCGCCCGTTTTCGATCAACAAACGCGTGACGTGCGCGTGAGTTTCGATGGTCAGGTTGGGGCGATTGCGGATGGGGTTGAGGAAAGCAGTAGCGGCACTGGCGCGTGTGCCATCGGGGTTGACCGTGATTTGATGGAACCCAACGGCGTTATCTTGCTGACCGGTACTGAAGTCGACAGGGCCTTTGAAGCCATATTCGTTACAGGCTTGGATGAAGGCTAATTCCGCCGGAGCGGATTCGCTGGCGACCTTTTGCTTGAGGTTGAGCGGCCCGCCCACGCCATGAATATCCGATGCGCCAAGGTCATAATTCTCGGATTTTTTGAAGTAGGGCAGCACGTCATCGAAACTCCAACCTTCATTACCCAAATCAGCCCACAAATCATAATCGCGTTTATTGCCACGCACATACAACAGGGCGTTGATAGCACTGCTGCCACCGAGGACTTTCCCACGCGGCCATGCCAACCGACGATTATTCAAATGGGGTTCCGGCTCGGTCTGATATTTCCAATCGACCTCGCTGCCCCAAAGGAGGGTAAAGGCCGCTGGATCTGCAATTTCGGGTTTGGTATCCGGGCCACCAGCTTCGAGCAGCAGCACTTTTATATTAGGATCTTCGGTGAGGCGATTGGCGATGACACAGCCAGATGAACCCGCACCGATGACAATGTAATCAAAACGAGTAGGCATAAAAATCCTCATACTTTAGTTATTCAAATGAACCAAAGTATAACGGATTTATGTGCCCGTTTCCCACTCGCGTTTGAGGATGGCATAGAGGTACATGTCGAAGCGCTGACCGTCGCGCTCCAAGAATTCGCGGTAAACCCCTTCGCGTTGGAAGCCGAGTTTCTCATAGACGTGGATGGCGGCATCGTTGTAGCTGAAAACAGTGAGTTGGACGCGGTGCAGATTCAGTTCGCGAAAGGCGAAATCCAGCGCCAAGCCGAGCGCCTCCGAACCATAACCCCGTCCGCGATAATCCGGTTCCCCGATGGCAATGGTCAGCCAACTGTTACGGTGCGTCCACATGACATCACCGAGTTCGAGGAAGCCCACGAGGTCATCAGTGAGCAGCACACGGATTCCAAACAGGAAGTGTTCGCGTCCACGCTGGCCTTCGCGTATCCATTCGCCAACCTGTAACTCGCTCTTTGGATAGGCAGCGTTGGCATCCAACAGGCGCAGGTAACTGGTATCTTGCTGCCAGCGGGCAATCAGGGCCGTATCACCCGAATTCAGTGGAACGAGTTTGACGCGCGAACCTTCAAGTAGGGATGTGAGGGTCATTTAGTTAATTAAACGCCTATTTTGAACAGATGCATTGGATTTTGTTTGATTGCAAATTATCATCACCATGACACGAAACCTGATTGTTAGACCAACCATATTCAGGACGACGTGGTGTCTCGCTCCAAAAGCCTTCCTTACTCACAATAGCAACTCCGACACCGCATTGTGCGTCAACCGCTGTTTGCAAGTTTATAAGTTGCTCGTTTGTTTGTTTTTCAAACGACGAGCCAAGTCCTTCCATCCCGAATTGAAAAATTTGTGTAGCGAAAAGGCCGCCTATCGCAAACACAAGTAGTATGATCACTGCAAGGACAAGTACTACTCTTCCTGTAGTCGTTTTGGGTAAGGTGAAGTTAGAATTGCTCATAGATGATTTTTTGTCACCACATCATCCCCATTTGGAAATATATTTAGCTTTGGCCGCCTTGATTACCGAGCAGTCGTTTTTTGCGTTCTTCGATGAGCGCTTTAGGGTCCATCGCTGCGGCCTTCTGTGAGGCTTCGACCTCCAAGCGTGCTGACTCGGCGGCGATTTGCTCGGACGTTTTGATCTCGAAACTCGTGTCGAGCAGTTCGGGATTTTTGAGGTCGGGTGTCACATCGGCAGCGGGTGCGGGTTTTTCGACGGGTTTAGCAGCAGGCGGGTTGACTTTACCCTGTACGGTGACGGGTGCCTTTTGCTCGGCCATGCGCGAGGCCGCCGCCATTACTGTGCCGCCAGCCGATTGCGCGGTGCGGAATAACTGCCCCATGCTGCGTCCGGCGGTGGCGCGTCCGATACCAAAGGCGACCACACCGGTGATAATAATCGGAATGATTGAGCCAATGAGGGTGCTGAGGATATTCATGCCGAGAATCACCAGCACAATCGCGCCAATCGCCAGCAGCACATTGCGGATGTTAATGTTATTCATAGTTACGTCCTTTCCTATCTAGGCGTGATTATAGCGCGGTAAATGCAGAAAATTCATTTTTACCATAGAGGCGGAGAGAAAATACAGAGAAATGCGTTTATTTCACGCCGACCTTCGGGCAGATGTCGTTAAGCGGACATTTCTTGCACTGTGGATATGTCGGCAGGCAGATGGTGCGTCCGAACATGACCATTAGCGCGTTCCAGTGTTCCCACATTTCACGCGGCAGCACTTGCTTCAGTTCCTCATTGACCTTCGGCGGTTGTTTGGTGGTCGCTTTGACCAGGCCGAGACGGATACCAATCCGCGCCACATGCACATCGACGGTAATGTTGTCATTGATGCCGTAGCCCATCGCCAGCGTCAGCACCGCAACCTTCCAACCGACACCCTTGTATTCCATCAGTTCATCCAGTGTACGTGGGACAACTCCACCATTGGCGGCGACATGTTCAGCGATGTCACGGACATAGCGCACTTTGCCTTCGAAATACATCACCGGACTAATAGCAGTACGGATTTGCTCATCGCTGAGTTGCATCATGGCTTCGGGTGCGTCAGCCAGCGCCAGTAGATTGTTGATAGCAGCAGTGGTATTTTCCTCGCGGGTTTGGGCGCTGAGCATAGCCGCAAGCAAGGCTTTGAAGGGTTGACCTTCAAAATAACTCATGCTGGTCGGCTGCCAATGTTGGATGTCGCGCGTGTGGATTAAACGGTCATAAATTTCGCGGATGCGAGTGGGTTCGTCCATAGTGTATGTTCTCGTTGAGGTTGGCACAATTAAACACACCATAGCATATGATGATTGAGTGGACATGGGAAGAAATGGCGATTCTAAGCAGCCGAAATAACTTCTTGTATGAAATCTTTGGTCTGCTTTACCAGAGTTTCAATCCAACTAACGTCAATCGAACATATACGGATAGTGGGCTGTTGAGATCAAGCAATCGAACAGTTACCTGCCCGATAGATGACGTGCCATTAATGATCGCCGCTTCATCCATATAAAAATGATCACCCCAGAGTTGGGTACGTGGATTGAATAATGGTGTCAATACACCTGCCTCATCATAACCGCCTACATCTGTTTCTTTAGTCCGGTTACAATGTGGACATGCCCACGCCATATTATGCGGCCCCTCAGATCCGCCATGCCTTTTGATGGGAATAATGTGGTCAATCTGAAATGCATTAGACGAATATTGGTCGGGCGTGCGGCAATATTCACAACGATTATTCGCTCGTTCACGAACTTGCTGGCGAAGAGGCAGTGGGATACGTGTCATGATACCACTTTTAATGCTGCTGTTGCCCGTGCTTTGAGCAGCATAACATGTTGATCAAACTCAACAAATTCATCCAACTCTTTGCGTTCTTCCGTTGTGATGTCGCCCTCATTGTTTTTCTCAAACAGTACTTCTAGCCGTTCCTGCATTTCATCATCAATTGTAAAGGCGAGGATTTGCTCTGGTGTAGCAAAATTCGCGAGATATTCTACAAGTTGTTGATAAACCGGCACTTTTACTTGGGTAGCCATATTGCACCTCCAACACTTGCTTTTTCACGCTAGTATAGCACGAATTTTCTCTCGTGGATCACTACTCGATGTAGCCTAATGCACGTAGATGATCGACCACCGACTCGTCAACTTCGCTGGTGGTGGGCGTGCTTTCGATGCGCTGTGATTCGGCTTTGTTGACCTGTGCGATCAACATCCGCTGCATGGCACTGAGAGTTGGTGCTTCGGTAGCCGCCACGCTTTGCACCTCAGTCGGATCGGCGGCGATGTCGAATAAGCCTTCGACCTGTTGGCCGACCACTGCCAATTTATGCTGATCTTGATACAGTGCGCGGCGGACGTTTTGCAGACGCATCCGTTGGATGATGGGCGCGTTGCGATGTTGGATGACATTGAGGAAGGTCAGCGGTGGGAAGGCTTCGGCCATCGCGATATTTTTCTCGGCATCGGTGCTGCCGTTGGCGACACCTGACAGTGACAAATCTGGCGTGGCATCGGTCGTTGTCGGCGCTGTGAGGTTAGCCGCTTCGAGAACAGTATGAAACAGGCGGCGCGTCGAAATGGTATTCATAATCCGCTTGCCCACAGGGAACCGTTCGGGATAGTGGATGACGAGCGGTACATGGACTAATTCCTGATACACAACGAAACCATGTCCCATAAAATCGTGTTCGCCGTGACCCTCACCATGATCCGCACAGATAACGACCATTGTATTATCTAGCTTGCCCGTGTCTTTGAGCCACTTGAGCAGTCGCCCGACATGCACATCCTGACTGGCGATTTCGGCGTTGTAAAAGTGGTGAAGGGTATCGCGTTCCCAATCTTCAAGTGGGGGATCGGCAGGGCTTTCCCAACGGGCGGCCTCGGCGTTAAAGCGTCGCATAAAGGTATACATCTGATGGTTACGACGGACTTCGGGCGCGACTCGATCCAGCACATCTTGCGGTGGGTTATAAGGCGTGTGCGAACCCATCAGATTAAGGAAGGCAAACATCGGCTTATCGCTGCCACCCGCTGTTTGCTGCGCCCAATAATTCATCAGGTCATCAATCGAGTGAGCACTATTGCCCTTGTAATTGATTAAACGCGTCCAGAGCGGCACGAACAGCGGATTGAGCGACATGCGGAACAGTAAGTCCGAATGTGCGAATTGGTTGCCGATGGGACGTGCCATATAACGCCGGAAGAGGTGCATAGCCTCACGCCGGAGTTTGCTTTGCTGGTGTTCTTTGGGGCGGAAAGGTGCCGCGCTCGAATAGTTATAGAAACGGGTGAAGCCGCGCTGTAAACCATTGTTGAGGACACCCACTAAGGGATTATTACAGAAGGCAACCGTTTCATAACCACCATTGCGTAAAATCTCCGCCAGCATCGGATACGCACGCGGCAGCATACCATCGGCTTGTGTGAGGCCGTGTGTGCTGGGATAGACACCGGTGAACATCGAGGCATGGGAGGGCACTGTCCATTGGGCGGCGGATACCGCGCGTTCAAACAGGGTCGAGTCCTGCGCAAAGGCATCGAAATGCGGTGAAGTTTCGCGGTCATGACCGTAAATGGAAAGGCGATCACGGCGCATCGTATCCAGCACGATGAAGAGAATATTCGGTTTATCAGTCATAGCGGAATGATCTCGGTTTGAACTGAAGTTTTAAACGTTGATGCCTAGCATAGCACTCCCCCAGATGACCTTCAATATGTCATTGTCAGACCAATTATGCTTGATGGTTGTAGCAGACTTTAACAAAACAAGCATTTGCGCGATTAAAACCTGTGATAACCTAGATTAGTATGAACCTGTTGTTTAGATAAATAGTAATTTTTTTGAGTTTAAACACTGATTAGGAAGTGAGTTTTTGTGGATGCTTTGCGGCTGAAGCCAATTGCCTTTTGCGGTGAAAATCCAGTAATGGAGTTGTATAAACCCGGCACCGAGATAATGACCGCCGCTGCCAGCTACTGGCACAGCACCTATTCACCCCACGGCCAAGGCAATGCGCTGCTGGTTTATTTGGATGCCGCCAATGCCGCCGCGCACGGACAGCCGAAGGCCGCCATTTATGCGGATAATGCGCCCTTAGCCCGTTATCTGACCGATACGTTTAACCAGCACTTCGACGGTTGGAAAGACCTCGGTTTTAAAGAAGCTCCTATCTATCAAGCCCGCTTTTTCACGGATGCAGATACGCGCCAATTTTATCGGGTGGCTTGCCACAACCAACAAGCGGTTATTGACGTGCTGTGGACGGATATACGCAGTTCGGATTTTCGTAGCTATTCGGATTTGAACGATGGTGGTTTTGGTACAGCGGGCGATGAGCATTATCATGTCTCAAACGCGATTTTCTTATGCGGACAAGGGCACATCAGCATTAATCAGCGACAGGCCGCAGGCGAGGCCTTCACCCGTACCCTGCCGGATGAGCGCTTTTCGAGTTCGGTGTTCGTGGCACTCTCGGAAACATGGGTTAAGTTAGAACAATCTACTAAAAATTAAGGGGGTGTTGATTGAATACTTATCATTTTTCGGTTGGAAATATCAAACTCATTGTTGTGGGCGATGGCTCTGAAACCCTCGATGAGGCGGGGCTTATCGGTATGGTTAAGCCGCTGCCGGATGCTTTTTTGCAAGCCTATCGCGAGATGCCACAGCCTTATCAATTTAACTACAATATTTTATATATCGAATCGGCTGGTGAGCGGATTTTGATCGACACAGGCAACGGTGCGGAAGGCAAACCGCAGGTCGGTAACACGTTGGATTTGCTCCAGCAAGAGGGCATCACGGCTGGCCAAATTGACAAGGTGATCCTTAGTCATCTCCATATGGATCATGCGGGTGGGCTGACGGTTGGGAATGCCGCTGTTTTCCCGAATGCCGAAATCATCATACCGAAGGTCGAATGGGAACATTGGTTGGAAAGTGGGCCTGCGCCAGCCGAGCGCAGGGAAATTCTAAAGGCAGTTTTCCAACCCTACACAGGACGTATCCGTTTCGTCGGGGATGGTGACAGCGTGGCCGAGGGTGTCACGGTCGTCGCGCTGCCGGGACATACGCCGGGGCACAGCGGCTTCATCATCGACTCCGAAGGACAAGGACTTTTGCATATCGTCGATGCGCTGCATTTGCAAATGCAAATCGCTTTCCCGGAGGTATCACCTGTTTTTGATTTGCAACCGGATGTATCGGCAGCCAACCGCCGTAAAGTTTTGGAACGGATTGCGGACGAAGGGCTGACCATCTTGGCCTATCATCTACAGTTTCCGGGGTTGGGGCGCGTCGAGCGCAGTGGCAGCGGATTTGCTTGGAAACCGATGGGCTAGTGTCATAAACGTTTAACAGAGCAGAATCTATGGCAGACTCACCTTTATTATCTTCATCCCTCACACAGCGTGCCCGTTGGCTGGCGATCCCTGCCGCTTTGTTTACAGCCGGTGGTGCCATTTTGTTGTGGCGGCGTGGGCAAACCGAAGCCGTTTTGCCGCCGACAACACTGGACTTAACCGATGTGGTCGAAAGCCATGTTGTACCCCAAGCCAAATCGCGCAAACCGCAGTCACCCGTGCGCTGGCTATTGTATCTGGGTGCGACCATGTTGTTCGCCGGATTACTGGTGGTCTTGGAAACCAATACGCCGGAACTTTCGGCAGCTCTTTTCACCTTACTGCTGTTGGCCTCCATCCTGTACGGAACCTTCCGCTCGGCAGATAAGATCAGTCAATTTATCCTCAGCTTACGACATATTATCGCCTATCCACGGGCGGTACTGCGCCAGAATGCTGCCGAATTGTCGTTAATCGCAGGTTCTGCCGCTGTGATATTCGCGGTATGGAGTGCGCTCTTATTTTGGGACTCGCGTTCATTCGCCGATGCGCTCAATCAGGCCGCTCAGATGTTCATCCTCTGTTTGGTGGCACTGTGGGCTGCTTTTGCGCTGCGTCCAAACGATATACCCCTGATGACCATTATGTGGGGTCGTCATGTGAGTGAGCCGGATGTAACCGGTTTTATGCCCAACATGCGGCTTTTCATCCGGCGGGCAGGCACACGCTTGGCGCTGTTTGGTGGCATCGCATTGCTGGCAATCGTGACCGAAATAAACGGTCAATTCATTAAATCGGATATTCTGGCACTGGCCTCGGTACATGTTCAGTTCGTGCTGCTGGTCGCGGGCGCGATTTTGTTAGTGATTGGACTCACCGGTGTGGTCACGCGAGTCTCTACTGCACAATCCACAATGAGCCGCTTAGAACGCTGGCGACCATTATGGCCGCTGGCCTTGATTACCCTGATAGCGTTGGTACTGCGTTTCTGGCATCTGGATTTGGCGATGCGCTTTTTGATCGACGAGCGCTCGTTCATCGACGGAACTTACGATATACACGGCTATAGTTTTGTCGGACTACTGCAACCGTTTAGCAGCATTTCAGCCTTTCCTTATGTCTATCCTTACTGGCAAACGCTGACGATGGCCTTGTTCGGTTCGACGTTATTTGGCCTTCGCGCGACGAGTGCCATCCTCGGTACGCTGGCAATTCCCGCCACTTACTTTCTGGCACGGACGCTGTTTGATCGTAAGACTGCTATTCTGGCCGCGCTGCTGTTGGCGACTTTTCCACCGCACATCCAATTCAGCCGCATCGCCATATCGGAGATTTCGAGTCCATTTTTTGCGACGATGGCCTTTGCTTTTCTCGCACGAGGCTTGAAGGAAGGACAGCGGCGGGATTTCGTGCTGGCGGGTGTGATGCTCGGCTTTACGCATTACTTCCACGAAGGCGGACGACTGCTGTTCACACCCGTAGCCCTGACGTGGTTGGTGGGCTGCTTAATTTTTATGCAGGTCAAGGATTTATCGCCGCTGGTTGCGCCGTGGACGCGTGTGCTGTACCACATCGGACGGTTGCGGCGTGAGCTGTTCTTGATGTTCGCCGCGCTGGTAATCATCGCCGTGCCAATTTATCTGACGCTCATTGGTATTGATCGCCCGATTTTTGCGCGTTTGGTCGATAATCACTCGGGTTTGACTGGCAATTACTGGGTAACCTTATTAACCACGCCTGACGGTTTGCAGGAACACTTTCAAGATCACATTTTACCAGCCTTTGAGGTGCTGTTTAACCGTCAAGATAGTACCCTGTTTTATTCACAAACCACGCCCTTACTGCTCACAGGTATGCTGATCGTGGTCACGCTTGGATTTGCCTTCGCCTGTTACCACTGGCGCAAGCCCGGCCCGATGCTGCTGATTATATGGGTGATTTCCACATCGCTAGGTAACACCTTAATGAAAGACAGCACTGGATCACCACGCTTTGTGATGGTCTTTCCTGCACTGGCGATTTTGGCAGCGGTGGCCTTGCGCTACTTTGTGCCGATGGTGGTGCGGCGTGTGCGCTGGCAATCGCTGGCAATCGCAACCTTTTCGATTTTATTGGCAGCTTACCAATTTAACTTCTACTTCAACCAACATCTGCCTGAATATAACTATGTATTTCGGGCGACAAACGGTGCGCCGGATGGTTATGATGCCGCGTGGCGCTCATTAAACTTCCCCAAGTACACCCAAATTCATATCATCAGCACGCCCGTTTACAACCAGATTGAGTCGCAAGGGCTGATTATGATTTGGCGCAACGATATGCCGGTGGATACACTGCTGTCGCGGTATATGTCACCCCGTTATCTTGAGAATTTGGCCTGTGGTGTGGATCATGCCTTCTACGTCCAGAAAAAGGATGAGCAGGTCATCCTGATGCTGAACCGTTACTTCAAACTTGACCCGCCACAGTTCACGCAGTTTACCGATCTTGTCCCTGCGGAGCGTTTTGTGCTGTATTACGCACCTTACCACGCCAATGATGGCACACCGTTCAGCTATCATTGCAAGCATGTGGGGCAGTCGTCATCATGATAAGCAGGAGTTCATGACTGCCGCGTCACCGAAATCCTTACCGGTGCTGCCCAAGCCGCTGCTCGTCGGGTTTTGTGCGCTGACCTTGACGGGATCAGCCTATTTCTTTCACAACAGTGCGGCGACTGCTGCACCTTATACGCTGCCTTTAATTTTGCTGCTGCTGGCAGTTGTCGGGATTGGCTTACTGCTGCAACAAGTTCCACTGCCATTCAAGGTCGGGTGGCGTGTTACTCCTGATGTACCCACAACCTCTACAACGCAATCAATTCGCACAGATCGGTTGTTAGCAGGATTAGGC
>JACDGI010000209.1 GCA_013821665.1 Anaerolineae bacterium | reverse complement strand
GGCTTATGTCAACAGCAGCGGTGTCGCTGAAACCGTGCTTGAACTCCCCAAGGGAACATCACGCGTCGAGTCCTGTGGTGATACCCCGACTTCACCCGATGGCAAAATCTACGCCTTCTATGTTGGGCAGGATAAGGGCAGTCTGTACGCCATGCGCGGCAGCGATAAACCCACAAAAGTTGGCGACATTCAAGCGCTGAGCTGCTTGGGCAACGGCACATTCCAATATGCACCGGGGAGCAACCGCTTCGGTTACATCTCGTATGAAGGGGATGCCAAAACCAGCGAATTTGCGGATGGCTTCCTGCACATCATCAACACCAGCGACTTCACCGAACTCTACAAGTATGAAAATGTGACCGCATTCGACCTGACCGACAATGGCGCGGCCTTCGTCAGCTTCTTCACCAATGATAAGAATGAAGCGGATGAGGCAGCCGTCATCTGGTGGGATGGAACGAAACAACAGGAAGTCGCGACCCTCAAACCCGCCAGCGAAGATTGCAAATTCACCAGCGCGTCCGTAACTATTCTACCGGACGGCAAGCTGATGCTGGTCTTGGGTCATCGCTGCAAGAAGGGTGATACCACCACCAATTGGCAGTTGTATTCGGTCAATCCAGCGGATAAGAGCGCAACTTTGGCAGCCAGTGCCTCGCAAAAAGGTGCTTTCGCAGCCTTCGCCCGCAGCAATAACATTTATCTTTCAACAGACGGCAAGCAAGCACTGTTCAGCGTACCGGACGGTGTGACAGCCAATACAATGGGCTTCAAGCGTGTCAGCGTGAGCGATCTGTCGATTAGTGATGTGATTGACAAAGAAGTCGTTGCAGCCACCTATAACGGATCAGCCAACGCATTCCCACATGTATCACCTGATGGCAAATGGCTGGCAGCAGTCGTCTCTACACCCAACGCTTCCAACAGCGTTTACGTTTGGAGCCTGAGCGATCCGTCAGTCGCGCCAATCATGGTGAGCGCGGGTAGCAAGGGCGATACCGTTTCCAGCATGGCCTTCACACCTGATAGCAGCCACTTGCTGGCCGTAGTCGGCGGTGATAACAAAGCCAATAATTCATTGGTCTCCATCGAAGTGGCAACTGGACAAAATTCACGGATCGCACGCGGTCATTTTGATAAAGGTTTGGCCGTCTCAGCCGACAACAGCCAAGCGGCTCTGCTCGACTGGCAGATTCCAGAAGACACCACACAGCATCCTTATCTCAATCTGGTCAATGTCAGCCTCAGCGACGGTACCATAACCACGCTGTATGCGGGTGCAGACATTGTCGATGGTAAAGTCAAGAATGAGCGCTTCGCCTATCCGATGGCGTGGGTTGGCGGCGCAGCACCTGCCACAAGCGGGTAATCAACCCTCCCCCGTAAACGAGGGAGGGAGTCAGTCTCGATATTGAGATGCTTTGTTCACCAAGCTCGAGAATTCAGACTATCAAGGAAACAGCCTCGGTTTGTGCCGGGGCTGTTTTTATTCCACAATAGGAACTTAAGCGCAAAGATGAACGTCTTTTGTGCAGGGCTAAGTAGTTGGGGAGGAAATTTATGAAGCGGACACGATGGTTATTAACGATGGTACTGGGCTTAGTCGGGCTGGTATTTGTGCCAGCAGCCTCGGCTTGCGGCGGGTTATTCTGCCAGAATACGCCCGTCGACCAACAAGCAGAACGCATTATTTTTACGGTAAATAAGAACGATACACTTACGGCTTATGTGCAGATCAATTACACCGGCGAGGCGCATGACTTTAGCTGGGTTGTGCCGGTGCCAAGTGTACCGAAAGTCGATGTGGCCGAGATTGCCTCTTTTGACGAACTCAGTAACCTGACTGCGCCGGTTTTCATTCCGCCTTTGATGCCGGGTTGTGCGGCGATCCCGATGCCATCAGTAGCCTTCGATTCTGCGGGGAGCGGTGGCGTACAAGTGTTGGCCTCAGGCACGGCTGGGCCATATGCTTATGACGTGGTGACCAGTTCCGAGCCAACCGAACTCATTATGTGGCTGCGTAAAAATAAGTACCGCATCACCGAGGAAATGGAACCGCTGATTAAGGTTTACACGGACGAAGGCTTGATCTTCCTCGCCATGAAGCTCCAACCCAACGAGGGTACGCAGGATATTCAGCCTGTGGTGATGACCTACAAGGGCACTGATCCGATGATTCCTTTACGCTTAACCGCAGTCGCAGCCACGCCTAATATGAACATCATTGCGTGGGTTTTGGCCGATAAACAAGCTGTCCCAACCAACTATGCCCACCCGACCATTGATGACAAGAATATCCGCTCCAATTTTGGTGCCAGTGGTGGCACCAATTATATTCAGGTGGTTGACCAGACGGTTGATTTGTATCACGGGCGGGCGTTCATTACCGAGTACGCAGGGCCTAGTTCGACGATTGCTACCACAGCAAATGATAAGTTGGTCAAGCAGTTATTAGCCGATTATCCATATGTCACGCGGGTGTTTGCGCGGATTTCGCCGGAAGAAATGACGGTTGATCCGACCTTCAAACTGGTTGATGCACCGGATATATCCAATGTGCATGACCTTTCCAAGATAGACGACAAAACGTTTTGGGCATGTCCTGATACGGATCAGACTGTTCAGGTTCAGTATGATCCAAACGCCGTGCCACAAGGGTTTAAATAGTTGCAAGTTTGAAGTCACAAGCCG
Organism: Anaerolineae bacterium; assembly: GCA_013821665.1. Taxonomy (GTDB): domain Bacteria; phylum Chloroflexota; class Anaerolineae; order Aggregatilineales; family Phototrophicaceae; genus CFX2. The sequence goes on along the minus strand of JACDGI010000209.1, from coordinate 8,329 downwards.
ACCCCACCCTAGCCCTCCCCGTAGTAACAGGGAGGGAATCGGATAAACACAGTGGTCTATCGGCTCATAACTTTCGATCAGTCACTTAAGTTTGAAGTCCCAAGTTTCAAGAATGAGCAAATGCAATTTATGCTGCAAAATTTGCACAAATTGCATAATTCCCGCCGAAATGACAGGCGGATGTACGGGAGTAATCCGCCGAATTGACACTTTTGTGCGGCGGTTCCAGCCGAGCTATCCGCCAGTGCGGCGAAACGCTCCCGTGTATCCGCCGCTGCATTTTGTGCCATTTGTGCATGGCGGATGCAGGAGAGAAAGCCGCCGAATAGTCACAAGTTTCAAGCGGCAAGTTACAAGCCAGAGGAAAGGCACGTCTGACCACAGAGGCAAAAAAGTTAGATGAGAAGGGAAAGAACAGAGGTTTACCATACATATTATTTTAGCACAAAAATTCTTATTTGATCGTTCGAGTTTACAAACCTTTTGAAGGAGGTCTAAGGGAACAAACACAGCACCAGCGTCTTACGATAGTTTTGATGGGGTCGGATCAGCACAACCACAGAATTCTTTTATTCCTATTTTGGTGATTAGTACAGCCGTCGCTAAACTCGAAACTCTAAATCGATACCTCGAAAATTCATTCAGATTCCGTATGGCACTATTGATGTAATCGATTTGAGTCTCCAAAGTCGATTGCGAAAGAGAGTCCAGTTTTTTACATAGCCATGCGTTTTGACACAATGCTTGCCGAATATCAGTTATATAGGATGTAGAAATTGAGTTTCCCAAATTAAGATACAAGTATGGAAGATTTGAAACTTCATTTACTTTCTGTTTTGGCGTTCTTTGAAAAAGTTCTATTGTATCTTGCACAAATGGGGTGAGAATATCAGAAAGGATGTCCCATTGTGTACGATGTGAACGTAGATCATTTTCAATATTTTCGATCAAATCTTCCTTGTCCATTTGCAAAAGTTGATGAACTTCCCTGCGAAACCACTCATTTTGTGTATTCAATTCTTGGTGTTTCATCGCAAATGCCTTTCCTTAAGTCTTAGTTCTGGGAATGGTTACGGCTGTAGAAACGCGCTTCATTACGGATAAAATCGACGGTGGCGGCAATCGTCGGATCAGGCGCGGTGTTCGTGGGTAGATCGAAGATGCCGTGAGCAATCAGACGTGGTGATCCGGTAAGAAACGAGACCTGTGCTGTACCCGCCTGCCCTGCCTGAACATCTGCAAGTTGCAGCACGTTTGAAGTGATTTCAGTAACGGAAGCAGGAGTCAGATTGATATTAAATGGTGGATAGGTTTGAGACGGGGTTGTCTGGGACCCTCCCCTACGAGACGTAAAGTTCAAGTCATCGTGAGACCAATCGGTGTTGGAATCGACCAACGCCATACCGAGTAGATTATCTCGCAGACGGATACGCGACTCCGGTGTGAGGGAGTCCGCAACATTGGCGGCGTGGTAGCCCATCGCATCCAAAGCAATCAACGTGGAGCGTCCATCAGTCGCCTTGCAGTGCCAGACATCCGGCGCACAGGCATGTCCCAAATCGAGCATAAACACGCGCGGCGTTTGCGGCTGCACGGCGCAAATCATGACATCATCCTCGTCATCCACCGGCAGCGACTTGAGGTAGCGTATGAAGGTCTGTAAGCGTGGCAGCATATCGAGGTCGCCACGCAGGTTCGATGTATAGAGGATATGGAGGAAATCGGGCACCATAGGTACAGCCTTTTAAATAAATATTGATTTATCGAGGCGGGTGGGATAATGGTGTTTTACCAAATAGAGTGGTAAATAACTGACGGACGGCATGTATGCCGTCCCTACGAAATTTCACGTTTCTAGAAGCAAAGTATTAGCCATTAATTGCCACATTAAAAAGTTAAAGCTCATAATCGCACCCTACAAGGGTAATAGTTCTATCAGCGGTTTTTCCATTCGGGTTTGCGCTTATCGACAAAGGCTTTCATACCTTCGGCTTTGTCTTCAGTGCCGAAAAGCAGATAGAAATTACGCTTCTCGTAGCTCAAGCCTTCAGTCAGGCTGAGTTCCTCGGCCTTGTTGACCGCATCCTTGACGAGTTTGGCGGCTGCACCGGGCATAGTCGCGATTTTCTCGGCCAGTTTAATGGCTTCCGCGAGATAGCTATCCAGCGGGTAAACGTGGTTGACGAGGCCATATTGTAAGGCTTCCTGTGCCGTCAGTTTGCGATCAGAGAGGATAATTTCCATCGCCATCGCCTTCCCTACGGCACGAGTCAAACGCTGTGTGCCACCTGCACCGGGCATAATACCGATGTTGATTTCGGGCTGACCAAACTTGGCCGTTTCAGAGGCGATAATCATGTCGCACATCATCGCCATTTCGCAGCCGCCACCCAATACCCAACCGGATACCGCCGCGATAATCGGCTTGCGGATACGAGTCAACCGCACCCAATCGGTAAAATCCGCGCCCGCAAACATGGTAACCGCGTCTATATTTTCCATCTGTTTGATGTCGGCTCCGGCGGCAAAGGCTTTGTCGCTGCCTGTTAGCACCAAACACTTAATCGTTTCGTCTGCGTCAAAGGCTTCCATCGCCTCAAAGACTTCACGAGTGAGTTGGCTGTTGAGGGCATTCAAGGCCTGCGGGCGGTTGAGACGAATTAATCCCACGCCGGGCGCAGGTGTTTCGACCAATATCGTTTCGTAAGCCATGTTTCTCATCTCCCCTATATTGAAGTTTAGGCGTAATGGTGTATGATTATTTTTACTTAACAAATAGTAAGTAACCGGAATTTGGATCAATTTAGCATTCAATTTTAACGACGATCCACAGCCTACCTATACTACCATGCAGCGAGGGGTTGGGGCAGTTACCAACTCAAAGACCGTCATCGCTATGCGAAAGGACAGGATTAGTGGGTAGGCATTATTTATCAGAGGGATAAGATGGCAACAATGAATCCGACAGCGGGGAAATCCGAGGGCAAAGCGGAGCAACCGCGCACTGATATGCGCGCCATGTGGGCGGGAATCGTCTTCGCCTTTGTGTTCACAGCGATCATTTATCTGCTTGGGCCATCGCTTGATCCGGTGCGAGCAACATTGCTACCCGATCAAGGGCCAAGCTGGTATTACTGGAAGCTGCCCTCGCCGACCTTCGTAAGCCATCTCAGCGCGTGGGGGTTGTACTTAGCCCACCAAATCTCGTTGTGGGGTTTGATCTGGTACGCGCAGACACGGGTTAAGAAATATACCGGCGGACTGCATCCGGTGAATATCGCGGCACTGGGTGTAAACGCGCTGTTTATCGTGCTGCATCTGGTGCAGACGCACATCTGGTATGACGGATTGGCGCAAGATGTGTCGATCTTTTCATCGCAGGGTTCGGTGATTTTGATGCTGATCTGGATTATGTTGATGGAGAACAACCGGCGCGGGGTGCTGCTGGGTAAAAAACTGCCTATCGGCAAGCGGGTGATTCAATTCGCACGTAAGTATCATGGTTATGTTTTCGCGTGGGCCATCACGTACACGTTCTGGTATCACCCGATGGAAACGACCAACGGTCATCTGATGGGATTCTTCTACACATTCCTGCTGCTGTTACAAGGCAGCTTGTTCCTGACGCGTATCCACGTCAACAAGTGGTGGATGCTGGCGCAGGAAATTATCGTGCTGGCACACGGGACGATTGTCGCGATTGTGCAAGGCAATAACCTGTGGCCGATGTTCTTCTTTGGCTTTTTAGGTGTATTTATATTAGTGCAGATGCACGGTCTCGGACTTTCCAACCGGATTAAGTGGTTGTTCTTCGGTGCATACGCAGTCGGAGCAGCGCTGGTTTACATCCAACCGGATCGGGGTGTAACCAAATTGTGGCAACTGGTGGCGATACCGGGAATTTATTACCTCGTGATGCTGGTGCTGGCGGGGCTGATCGCGGCAGGCATCTGGGGATATGACCGCATTTGGGGTAAAGGCGCAGCGAATCCAACCCCAATCGGTGTAGGAGATTAATCATGGGAATACTCGATGGTAAGGTGGCTGTCATCACCGGCAGCAGCAAAGGTTTAGGCTTTGCGATTGCCGAGGCTTATGCCAAGGCAGGAGCAAGTGTTGTCTTAGCGGCACGGACGAAAAGCGCGGTTGAGGAGTCGGTTCAGGAATTGCAATCGAAAGGTTACAAGGCCAGCGGTACAACCTGCGATGTGGGCGATTATGACCAAGTTAAAGCGCTGGCTGACCATGCAGTGAAAACCTTCGGCAAGCTCGACATCTGGGTGAATAACGCGGGTGTCGCAGGTGTGTATGGCCCGACAGCGCATATTCCCCGTGAGCGGATTGAACGCGTCATCCGTACCAATATCAACGGTACTTATTACGGGTCGATTGTGGCTCTTGAACATTTTGTACCGCAAAAGAGCGGCAAACTGATTAATCTGCTAGGACGAGGTGACGACAAACCCGTGAAGTTCCAAAATGCCTACGCACCGAGCAAATTCTGGGTTCGGAGTTTCACACTGGGTTTGGCAGAAGAATATAAAGACGATGGCATTGGCATTTATGCTTTTAATCCGGGGTTGGTGGATACCGATATGCTGCGACAAGTCGATGCGCTGCAAGGTTACGAAAAGAAGTTGAACGGCTTGAGTACTGTTATCCGCTTGTGGGCAAATCCGCCGGAAGTGCCAGCCGAGCGTGCGTTGTGGTTGGCATCATCGGCTACTGATGGTAAAACGGGCATCATGACCAGTGTGTTGGGACGCAAGCAGATTATCAGCGGATTGCTGCGGGAAGTTGGGCGAAGACTCACACGGAATGCAGGGCCGGATACTTCGCTTCATGTGACAACGATCATGCCTTCGATGCCATTGCCACCTGCGAAATAAGACCTCAAAACCCGGCAATCAGCCGGTTGAGTTAAACAGAGCAAAAGAGGCTGGCGATAATGGTCAGCCTCTTTTGTTTGCTAGGCGTTGATGTGGCAAGGGCAGCACAGATCATTTACCATTGGCTTATTTGCGACCAAACTCAAGGAACTTCCAATGGTCAAACGTCCGCCGATGATTCTTACCGACGAGAGTAATGCTTTTGCCCATGACACGATGTTCCGACGTTTACCAACCAATATCCGAGAAGTTGGTGAGCTTAATCCGGATTATCCGGCGTTTATTCATAAGGCATTACATAAGTTAGCGTCAGAGATTGAAAATGATGCACCATTTGGGACATTCAATCCGTTTAGTCCTGATGTGGATTTGTGGGAAGCCAGTTTAAAAGCGCATGAAGGACAAACATGGCTGCATACTGATTGGTTTTTCGCGGAGATTGCAGCCTACCGGCATTTGATCGAGGCAGTGCGGTGGTGGGAAACCGGACGTGATCCGTTTATGCCGAAAAAGGTGGCTGAGATGGGCAGTCCTGATCTATGGACAGCTTTGGACAAAGCCTTAGCCGTGCGGCAAATGTCCATTGCTGAACGGTTGCAAGCCTTAGTTCACATCGACCTGTGGGGCAACCGGATTGACCTGAGTTTTACGGCATCATTGGCACATGGGCATGTTGTTGGTGAGGATGATTTGATTGCGGATGACAGCGTGGCAGCGGTTGAACAGATCATGAGAACCGATGGCGATGTGCATTTCATCGTCGATAATACCGGAACCGAGTTGGCCATGGATCTGGCATTGGCGGATGCCTTATTCGACAAGGGTATTGGACGCATATTTTTCCATTTGAAGCTGCATCCAACGTTTGTGAGCGACACGATTGTGGCCGATATGCACATTATGCTGGCGGCGATGCAATCTGAGGAACGTAATCAGGAAACCAAAGACCTCGGCAAGCGTCTGCAAACGGCACTGGATGAGGGACGACTGCGATTAGCACCGGGGGCGTTTTGGAACAGTCCATATGTGCTGCGAGAAATGCCTGAGCGATTGTCAGCGGCATTCAAAGATGCGGCGTTGGTCATCATCAAGGGTGATCTGAATTACCGGCGGATGGTGGATGATGCCTTATGGGAGCCGGATATGCCATTTGCGGATGTGACCGGGTATTTTCCAGCACCATTATTAGCACTGCGAACGTTGAAGAGTGATGCGGTTGTGGGGCTTAAAACGGGATTGGGGGCACAATTGGACCATGTAGATGCACGATGGCGGGTCAATGGTCGGCGGGGAGTGATCCAGTTCAAAGCGTAATTTAACCGCAGAGACGCAGAGAAAAACCAAATCAGATTTAACCACAGAGACACAGAGGATACCGAGAAAGGCAATAATGACAACATTGGAAATTGCGGTTACGTCGGTGGAAGAAGCGGTGAATGCAGCGGCTGGTGGAGCCGATAGTATCGAGTTGTCCTATGATTTATCGGTGGGGGGTTTGACACCGAAACATGACATGATCGAGGCAGTACGTGAAGCTGTGAGCATTCCGATGTGGGTGATTTTACGTCCACATGCTGAGAGCTTCATGTATATGGAGGCACAAATCGATTTGATGTTAGCCCATATTCGGGTGATGCAAGAGATTGGTGTAGATGGTGTGGTCTTTGGGGCGGTGGATGAAACCAATGCGATTGATGTGGCCTTGGTGAAGCAGATTGCAGAAGTGGCTAAACCATTGCCGGTGACCTTACATCGAGCATTAGATGGAAGCCATGAGCCGGAAAAGGCGTTGAAAGCATTGGTTGGCATTGTGCCGAGAGTGTTGACATCCGGGCCAGCCGAAACAGCGTGGGAAGGTCGAGATAGCCTGAAACTGTGGGTGGAACAGTTTGGACAGGACTATATATTTGTGGGTGCAGGCAGTTTGACACAAGATCAACTAGCCGATTACATCCAGTGGGTAGAACCTAATGGAATCCATTTAGGCAGTGCAGCGAAGATAAAGGGCGTGGTGGATGCGGATAAAGTGCGGCAGTTGAAGGAGCTTATTACACAATACAGCGTGTAAATTGTCGATTTGCCTGAAAAACAGGTGAAAACAGGTAACATTAAGAAAAACATTATTTAACTTAAGGTAAAAATACAAGAGAAATACAATTGAACCGCCAAGTACGCCAAGATCAATGCAAAGCGTTTTTCACCGCAGCGACACAGAATATAAAGTGGCATAGTAGACTGAGTGGTTCAATCAGGCGATACACTTCTAGTAGCTTTAGTTCGCTTACCGTCAAAACTTATTCTTGTTTATCCTTCAATCCATGCTGATTGATCATTTCCGCTATTTTATAAAACCAAGAAACTAGCCAATCAATTTCCGTTTCCGAAAACGGTCGCTCAATTCGACATTTAAGTTCAGTTCCTGCTTGTAGGAAAAGTTTAGTAGCCAGCGCTTCAACAAGGAGAGGCTGGATAGCTTCAAGAGATATATCAACCTTACTCAACATTCCGCCGCGACCATATAGTCCGGTAGAGAGTGACTGCTTATAAGCACTGTTCGGCGGGAATCCATAACAAAAAGGAACATGGATTCCATCCAGATTAACGTTTAAAGAAAAGCCTTGTACTCCCCAATGAATGGGAAACTGGTGTTGGCGAGCGAAATCTAGAAATTCAATCATAATAGGCTTGCCAAATTCGTCCAGCGATTCGATGAACTTTTGCTCGTTAATTTTGGTAATTTTGGTTTTTGGCGCTGATGCAATCTGAGACCGTTTAACAGGTTCATTAGTGACCACGGTATCACTAGATAGCAACTGTAAACCATCTTCAGTCTCAAAAAAGGTGAATTCCACGCAAGCGACGCGAATACCTTTGCTTCCAAGGTATTTAGATGTCTGAATGATTTCAGGTGTAATATTTTGCCCAATAATAACTATTCTTTGATCTTTGTTGAAAGTAGCCCCTTCATCATTTAACAGCCCAAAATAATCCCGATGATATTGGGCAAGATTGATAGATTCATCATCCATATAAGTATGAAACACGTTTTCAAGTTGCTCGTAATCCATCATCTCTGCAAAGGACGCATATTCAAGCGATTGAGCGAGGACATCACGGGGAGTTTTTCCCCTCTTCAATTCCACTACGACAACGTCTCCTTGTCGATCCAGTCCCAAAAGGTCAATTATGCTACCTAGATTTGTTCTTACCTGCCGACCTGTGATAAGAAGGCTACCATCTTCAATAATGTTATGTGGGTTAGTGTCAAGCCAATCTTCAAGAACTGATTCTGTATGATCTGCCTGAAAATCTTTTTTCCTATATTCGTAACTACTCAGGTACCCTTTTCTCCCTCATTTTCCAAAATGCGAGTATCAATTTTGGAACTAGGAGCGATGAAGTCTCCCTCAGATGGTTGAGATGAATTAGCCTTGATTACG
>JACDGI010000992.1:1389-2286 GCA_013821665.1 Anaerolineae bacterium | reverse complement strand
GACCAACCACCCACGACGGAGGGGTGTAATCGGCAAAAGCCAGCCAATCCGCGAAGATGTAAATCAGGGGTAAGAGCAATCCGCCGATGCTTAGGATCAATAATAGAATTTTTTCTTGTGTATCTTGATTATCGCGCTTAAAGCCCTTGCGATAGGGATAGCGTATGACGATCTGCAAAATTAGCGCAACAAAAAAGGCGACTTTACCGAGAAGCATTTTTGTAGCTCCTTTCCAGTGCCATGTCGCTTAAAAAAACTAATAACTTACGTTACGCACTTAACCCTCACCCTAAATCCCTCTCCCTCAGGGCGAGGGACTTTCAAACAGCCGAACCCTTTTCATATTCTGCTTTGAAGGAGCAAAACAAAAAGATAGATGTTTATGCATAAGGTGAGTAATAATTACCAGCGATCTATCAAAATTAATGAAATATCAGATGGAGGGCAAGCGTCGATACACCTGCCCTATTAATATTAGAACCAACCGCGACGGCTATAGCGTTCTTCTTTCCAAGGGTCAGCGGTGTTGGAATAGCCGTTGACTTCCCAGAAGCCGGGTTTATCGACTGTGCTGAACTCGATAGCACGTAAAAATTTGGCGCTCTTCCAGAAGTAGAGCTTCGGCACGAACGTCCGCAGTGGGCCACCATGATCCGGCTCAAGCGGTTGATCTTCGTATTTGTAGGCCAGCAGCACATTGTCTTCCATCATGGCTTCCAAGGGGGTGTTGGTGGTATAGCCATAATCGCAGTGGGCAATGACAAATTTAGCGGTCGGCTTAACACCAAAGAGATTGATAAAGTCGCGGAAGAGGACACCTTCCCAATTGGTATCAAACTTGCTCCAACGGGTGACGCAGTGAATATCGACTTTGACTTTGGTGGTGGGAATCTGGGT
>JACDGI010000992.1:0-1379 GCA_013821665.1 Anaerolineae bacterium | reverse complement strand
AAATTGATTCCAAGACCAGCGCATTTCCTTTTCGACCTCACCAAAAGCCCGCAAATCCCATGTGGCGGGATCGAAAGTTGGATTAGGGCCGTAAGTCAAAACAGGGAACTTCTGAGTCAGCGATTGACCGGGGGGGAGACGACCTTCGCTTTTGATTTTTTCTTCTTGTTTGCGGCGATTTAGAAAATCCACAGCAATACCATCCTTAAAACTAAAACATCACCCAACGGATTAAAGCAGCCAAAATAGAACAGTAAAACACGCCGACGCTATGATATGACAATAATTAGTCTATTATAGCGCAAGGATGTTTCACTGAAATTGTGTTTGTGTTAGCGAAGCATGAAAAAAGGGACTAGAAGAAAGGGTTGGTCAACAATTCGACCTGCAACTTCATCAAGCCCAGTGTGATTTCATCACCGTGCCGGATAGGATAGGCTTCGTGGGGCTTCATCCAAACGCCGTTCAAATGCGTACCGTTGGCGCTGCCATTATCGATAACGGTGACGCGGTCACCATCCAACTTAAAGTAAAGGTGTTCGCGGGAAACACCCATTTCATTACCTTTAAAGCCACCGAGATCGACATCGGGGTAAAAGCCACTTTCTGGATGGGCACGACCGATCACGATGGTTCCACCGAGATCAAAAATCATCTGCATTTGAAAATCCATCAAGCGAAGGGCAATTCGCCAAGGACGTGGCATCCCCAAATCAATGGGTTTAATTGCGGGGTCCGCAGTCAGTTCGGGATTAGTATCATGATCAAATTTACGAGTTTCGCCTGCCATGATTGAAACACCTCATTTTAGGACCGTCATGCATTTCTAATACTACATCAATAAAAGGGGCGAAGTCCATTAAAAAGCATAATTTAACACCGAAATTCATAAATATTTCGCCTGCAACGGTATGAAACGATGGAATACCAATAATCAAGGATGTGGAATAATCGGAACTGTTTATAATTAGGATGAGAACGAGATAAAAGTTTAGAAACGAGTTAGTGAATGGCATCCCAACTCATAGAGACATTATTTGTGAGCAGCACCGATCATAAGATGGTGACTGCGCTCGATGGCGCATTTTACCATGTGCAGCGTGTAGGCGAGCCGGGACAGGCAATGGAAATGTTGCGGAGCGGGCAAATTGATCTGATCCTTTTGGACGATGAACTCTTTTCGAATGACATCGTGCGGATGGTTAAGGAAATCAAGCGGCGCGTTCCCCTGCTCCCCGTATTGGTCATATCGAAGAATACGGATAGCGCTTATCAGACTGGCCTGATGGAAGCTGGTGCGGACGACATCCTTACAGCGAAACTTTCGGCAGAGGAACTCCAACGCCGTTTACGGTTGGTCATGCGGCAGAGGCGGCAAG
>JACDGI010000991.1 GCA_013821665.1 Anaerolineae bacterium | reverse complement strand
AGCCTGAATCTTCAGCCCGCCCCATTAGATTTATACTATTGTAACATGCCCTAAGCCAAGTTATACCTTGGGCGTGTGATCATTCAACCAGTTAATCATCATCGCCGTTAACCGTTTCTTGAAGACCGGTGAGTTGAGAATAGCGGTGCCGTGTAGATTGCCAGCGAAAAGCTGTACACCGATTTCGCCTTGTGCCGTAGCTGTAAATTGCTTAACGCCGGAGATACTCGGTTCATCTTTTTGTGAAGCCACCAGCAAGGCCGAGCGATCTCGAAGTCCTTTTACAATGAAGTCATTGGGCTGCAAATCAAAATAATTCGCACCGGGCGATAAAGCGATCACCGTCGCGCACTGCTTATCATTGGCACAGCCGATTATCGCCAGATTCGATCCAACACTCGCCCCAATAATGGATACACCACTGGCACGAACGTTGGGTTGTGCCCGCAGCCAATCTAACCACGTTTGTACATCGGTAACGGATGCCGACCAGTTCATCGGGCCGCCAGTTGCGCCATGCCCGCGCAAATCCACATTGAGGACGTTATAACCGGCCTTCGTCAGTTCAGGCACAAAGTCTTTCCATGACTGCCGAATACTCTGGTACATGTGCATCAGCAGCACCGCAGGATGGTCGCCTTGACCTGTCGCGGGAATATAATCGCCCACCAGCACCTGTCCATCAGAAGCCGTTACTTTGACGATAGGCGACGCTGGCGTAGCAGTTGCATCTTGGGCAACCGCTTGACCTATACTAACCAACAAAAACAAGCCTACAAAAATAAGGCGCTGAACAACTTTCATTTTTGACCTCGCACTTGAAAAATAGAACAATATAAAAGGGGTCGTATTGACCCCTATTTATACTAACTATGGCCTAATCGCGTTCAAGCGGCAAGTACGCTTTAGTAACAATAAGACGGTATTGTTGCACACGGATCTTGTGGAGTTTGCCCGTAACGGATTTCAAAGTGCAAGTGTGGGCCGGTCGAGTTACCAGTGCTGCCGACGCCGCCGATGACTGAACCTGCCGGAATAAGCTGGCCGCAGCGCACAGCGATTGAACTCAAATGTCCATACAGCGTGAGGAATGGCCCATGTGCCAATACAATCGCGTTACCGTAACCCCATGAACTCCAACCGGAGAAAATGACCGCTCCGCTGTTGGCGGCAAGGACAGCCGTACCGGGGGATGCAGCCCGATCAACACCACTATGAACAGAAGAAAAACCGCGTACATAAGTGCCGTTGGGCAGCGGGTTAATCCAGCCGGAACCACCACCGGGGTTTTGAATATTGCCGCAGCTACCGGGATCGCCGGGAGCAAAAGAGGTCACAAAGCCTTGCTTGGCTTTATCACCCGAATTATCAACAGTTACACCCGGACTCCACGAAATATCTTCGCCTTTACCACCGGGAATAAAGATAAACGAACCACTCGCAGGCACGGTATCCGGTGTTGCGCTGGACAAATCGTTGTAGTCCGAGTCGATAATGGTATAAGGATCGTTCACCTGATATTGATTAGCCCATTCCTTAATCGTTTTTGAACCAACAACCTGTAAATAAACACCATCGGCTGGCGGGATATTCACGACATCACCGGGACGTAAGACCTCGATAATGCGACGGGAGTTTGACCATGCAATCGTCTCAGGGGCGATTTTGAAGCGCTCGGCAATCGTGTAAATCGTATCGCCGGTAGTCGCCGTATATTGAATTGTTTCACTACGCGGACGATCCTGCTTGATAAAAGTAAACGGGCTGAAATTATCACGCTGAACAATCAACGGATTGCCCACATCCAAGTTCTGGGGCGTGGCCTGAAGTAAGGCTTGCATGACATCGGGGCCAATGGTCGGTGCGCCCACAGGAACAACTACCGGAACAGAAGTGACCACCACAAGAGTCTCGGTTGGAAATACGGTGGCACCAATCGCGTTATTGGGAGTCGGTGCCAAAGAAGTCGGCAGCGCAATATTTTGGGGATGCGGCATGATGAGCAAAACAGTCGTGGCTAAGGTCAATAACGCCGCACCAATGAGACTGATTAAGCCAACCGTGCGCCGCCAACTGGCCGTTTCAGGCGCGGAATCAAGCTGCACTTTCCGTATGCTGATTGAGGGGTTGGTATCAGCCAACGGATCAATTGGCGGCTCATGAATATTTCTGGGATCAACCATAAACTTACTCCAATTCACATTACGATAACGCCCCCCACCGCGCAGAATGATAAACCCATTACCTGTTTTATAACAAGTCTGCTCATCTGCCTATTGCTTTTGGAGTCGC